>JAWCOP010000045.1:0-6466 GCA_038847005.1 Bathyarchaeia archaeon
CATTCGCTCTGCTCCGTTACGGGCTTGAGGGGGATCATGGCCACGGCGAATGCTAGGGCGGCCGGGGGATGGGCGTGGATTATGCCCCCCGCCACCGGGATGGCCCTGTATATCGCGGCGTGCATCCTCGCCTCCGAGGAGGGCCTATGGGAACCCCTGAGGAGCTCCCCCTTCATATCCACAACCACTAGGTCCTCCGCCCTCACCTCGCCCATGGAGAACCCGGAGGGCTTTATTATGAACTCCCGCTCCGAGAGCCTAGCGCTCGCGTTGCCGCCGGATGCAGAGGTCAAGCCTCTCTCGTAGACCCTTCGGCATATGGAGGCTATCTCCTCCCTGAGCGCCCATTCATCCAAGGCTCGATCGCATCCGGCCTTATGCCCATTTCGGCTTTTAATGCCTACGGTCCAGCATCGAGGTTAAATGCTCAACCGCGGCGCTCGCCACCGCGGCGTCGTTTATGTGGGCGTCCAACTCCACCAGCCTCACGCTCGGCGCCAATCGGCCCTTGAGGGCGCCCAAGAGGGCCCTATCCCCTTCCGGATCGTGGAGGCCCTCGCCCGGCGAGTCGTACATCGAGAGGCCCCTCAACGGGAAGAGCACGACCGCGGGCCCCTTGGCCCTATTAAGGATCGCGGCTATGGCATGGCCCAACTCCTCCATCTCCTCCTTGGAGGCCCTAACGTGGACGAAGGCCGGGTTGAACCTGACGTAGCCCCTGCCCTTGAACCTCCTTGGGAGCCTGAACCCCCTCCCCGGCTCGGCCCTCAGGGCTATGAAGTTCGCGCATCCCGGGGATAGGAGGATCGGGATCCCCATCTCGGCCGCCAGCTCGAGCCTCCTGAGCCCCGACTCCTTGTGCACGCCGCCGAACATCTCGTCCCCGTAATCCTTCACGGTCATATCCAAGATCGCCTTGAAGGCCCCCCGCTCGATCAACTCCTCCATGGCCTTCCCGCTTTTGAAGCCGGGCGCGAAGATGGCGACCTCATGCCCCCTCCTCTCGAGGCCCTCCTTGGCGGCCATTACTGCGGGTGTCGTATGGCCGAACATGGTGGCCCCTATGAGCCCTCCGGTCGGCAAGGCCCCGGCGCCGCCCTCCACCATTCCCGCGAGCGCGCTGGCCGCGTTATCGAATATCCGCCTCGTCAGCGCATTGATCCCGGTTACGTCGACAACCGAGTGATAGAGGACCAAATCCTTGGTATCGGCCAAGGGCTCCGCCAATCCCATCGCCGGCGTTATCAGGACCTTCGCGATCCCGAAGGGGAGGGCCCTCATCCCCGAGCTGGCTACGATCGCCCCATCGGCCCCCCCGATCCCGATGGCCCCCGCGATCCGCCCGGATTCATAAAGCTCCGAACAAATCCTCCGCAGGCCAAGGGCCATCGCCTCAACCGCCTCGTGCCTATGCATAGCCCTGATCCGATCGATGCTCATCGATGCGGCCTCGGCGACCTCCCGGCTGGTTACGTCGGGCCTCGATCCCTTGGGCCCTCCCCTCATGCTCACGTCGATGACCACGACCCCGAGGCCCAAGCCCTCGAGCCTCCGCCTTATGTATTCGGCCTCCGCGCCCTTCGTATCCAAAGTCGCGATGAGGGCCACGGCCCTCTTCATAAGCCCCAATTCGCCAAAGCACCTCTTCCTTCGTTGTTAAGTTTTAAATAATTGGCGCCCCCGAATCCCCATCGCTCCTGAACGCCGGAGCAAGGGAGGCTGAATATTGCGAAAGGGGGCTTGGGTCGCGCTATCATTGGCCTTGATGGCGATCGCCCTAGCCGCAGGGACGGCCCAAATGGCCCGCGCGGGATCGGATGATCTGTCGGTGGAATGGGTTTGGTGCGATGGGGACCTCCTGCCCTCCGGGAAGACCTCCTCCGTCAACCTCACGATCCGGAACCCCGGCGCGAATCCGATCAAGCTCCAATTCGTGGGCCTTCGCTTCGATTGGATGCCTCAAAACACCTATGTTTACGGGGGCGGGAGCGAGCTCGAAGCCATCCTGCCCCCAAGGGGCTCCGTGAGATACGCGATCCCCTTCGAGATCCCGCCCGATGCGGCCCCCGGCCCCCACGAGTGTTCGGCCATCGCCAAATACGAGGTCCTCGGGGAAGTGCGCATCGATATCTTCCGGCCCGATAGAGGGCTCTCCGTGCTTCGGGTAATAACCCTGACCGAAGTGGTCACGAAGACGGAAACGATCACGGCGACCGGGGGACAAGGGCATGGATACGCCGCGTTGGCCGTGCTCGGGCTGGCGATCATAGCGGCCGTCCTGCTCTTGGCCAAGCTCCGGCTCAAGGGGAGGCCAAGCGGCGCCGCCGCTGGCGGTTGATGGGCTTGAGGAGGTGAGCATGGGCATAAGGCTGGGGAACCCCTTGGCGTCGCTCCGGGCGGACTTCGATCCGGATGGGGACCCGTTCGATAGGGCGGTCGTTTACCTGCTCTTCATCGGCCTCGCGCTGAGGCTGTTGTGGCTCGACAGGCCCATCGGGTCCCTCATATTTGACGAAAAACGGCCCTGAGCCGTTCGTCAAAAATATTACGTGAACGTCGCCCGGATAATCTTGGGCCTGCCCCACGACCCCGATGTCTATCCGGGCGCGGCGCCGGGCCTCGATCCGAACTTGGAGCATCCACCGCTCGCCAAGCTCATCATAGCCCTTTCCATGAGGCTGATCGGGGATAACGCCTACGGTTATAGGTTGCCCAGCGTCGCCTTCGGCGTCGCCTCCATATTCCTCTTCTACCTAATCCTGAAGAGGCTATCCAGAAATTCCGCGATCGCATTCTTGGGGGCCTTCGCGCTGAGCTTCGATAACCTATTCTTCGTCCATGGGAGGATCGCCACCTTGGACATCTCGATGCTGGCGTTCATGCTAATGGGCTTCTACCTATATCTTATCGGGAGGCCCCACATGAGCGCCGTCGCCATGGCGCTTAGCTCCCTTTGCAAGCTCGGCGGGATCTACGGCGCCTTGGTCGTAATGGCGTTCCATCTCTCCAGCGCTTACCTATCCGCGAGGAGGGAGGGCCGAGGGGCGGATCCGATCCCCCTGCTCAAATGGATCGAGCGATACGCGTTGGTCTTCGCCCTATCGTTCCTCATAGGCCTGGGCCTCTTGGATTGGTTCTGGACCAAATACAAGAACCCGATCGAGCACCTCTCCTTCATACTGACCTATACCAGGGCTTTGACTAGGCCCGTCCCGACCGGGATAGAGAGCTATCCTTGGCAATGGCTCCTGAACGAGGTGAAGATACCGTATTTGACGGTGAACGTGAACATATTGGAGAACGGCGTCGTGAAGGAAACCAAGCCGGCGGTGGCGTTCGTGGGGGCCATGAACCCCTTCATAATATACCTTTGCATCCCCTCCATGGCCTATATGATCTACAAGGCCATCCCCTCGGGCGATGGGTATCCGCTCTTCATGGTGCTTTGGTTCTCGCTGACATATCTCCCGTTCCTCCCCTTCTCCCTGATCTGGCATAGGATAATGTACATATTCTATTTCCTCCTGGCCCTCCCGAGCGTATGCGGAGCTATTTCCTACGCGATATTGGATCAAAGGCCCCCGAAGATAGCCGTGTTTATTTACATGGCGGCCATCATCGCCGGCTTCTATCTTTTATTCCCCTTTAAATCGATCCCGTGATTTTTGCGCGCTTCTTGAGTTTAAACCTTATCTATCCTTCAAGCCCCATGCCCCTTGAAAGGGGGAACCCCTGGGGTTGCGCTTCAAATCGCATCACTCGTCCGTCCTCATGCGCTCTTGGCCGTTGGTTGGATCGGATGGGCCGCGGCGGCCGACTGGGCGCCCAGCGGACAATCGGCGAAGCAGGTCGTTGGCACGAAGTCCGCCTTGGTAGCCTTGGTCAAATTCCTCGACGTCCCAAGCTCATTGGAGCCCGCCCATTTCAGGGGGCTGGTCTTCTCGGATCTTAATAGATACCTGATGGAGATATCCTACGGGAAGGTGTCCATCGCCGGGGACGTCACGGATAGATGGTTCCCCCTGCCCAAGCCGCTCTCATCCTATACCGACCCAAACGTCAACCGCGGGATTAGGCAACTGCGGTTCTTGGAGGACGCCGTCAAGGCAATCGATAGTCATGTGAACTTCTCCAAATATGAGTTTTTGATAATCGTTTACTCAGGGAAAAACTTCCTTATATCCGGCGACCCAAGGGATATGGAGTCCTTCTCCAGCAGGGGCCCCTATAGGATAGACACGGGCGAGGGGAGGATCTCGGTCGGGGTAACGGTGGTCGCCGAACATGATCCGCTTGGCTCATTCGCCCACGGTATCCTCAGGAACTTCGGCTTGGAGAACCTCTACATATGGAGGAACAGGGAAATCATCGATCCGGTGGAGGAATGGGACCCAATGGCCCATGGGTATTGGGCCGGCAACGGGAGCAGCCCGGTTCACCCCTGCGCTTGGAATAAGCTCAAGCTTGGATGGATCGGCCAAGGCGATGTGGCATCGGTTGAGGACGGCGGGGTTTCGACCTTCGACTTGGCCCCCTTGGGGAATGGGACCGGCTCCCCGAAGGCCATAAGGATCAACATCTCGAAGGATTTGGCCCTGTTCATGGAGTATAGGGTTAAGGCGGGATTCGATTCGGGATTGCCGAGCGAGGGCCTGCTCCTATACTACGTCAGGGAGGGACTGGAGGAGGGATATGGCCCGATGAGGATCATCGACTCGAGGCCCGGGACGCCGACTCTAAACGACGCGCCGTTCTCGCCCGGCGAGATCTTCCAAAACTCCAGCTTGGGGATAACCGTTTTCATCCTGAAATCCTCCGCCTCCGGTTGCACGGTGAAGGTGGATAGGACCGGGCTGCCGCCACTCGTTCGACTTAGGATCTCCGCTAACGTCGCGAACGCCACGATGGAGGTGGATGGGAAGCCCGTTAGGCTGGAGGGCCATTCCTCGAGCTTGATCTTGCCCATCGGGGATCACGTGCTCAAGGCGGAGCCCATAATCCAATCCGGATCCATCAGGGCGATCTTCGCCTCTTGGAACGGCAGCCTTTCCGAAAACCCGCTTTCCATCGCCCTGAAATCGGACGCCCTCCTCATCGCCACCTATAGGATGCAATATCCGCTCAGGATCAGGTCCGCGTTCGGCGAAGTCTCCGGGGATGGATGGTATGATGAAGGTGCGAGGGCGATCATACGGGCCATAAAGGCGAGGGAATTGGCGAACGGCACGAGGATCGTATTCGCGGGCTGGGGGGGCGCCATAAGCTCAACCGATCCAGAGGTGGGGATAACGATCGATTCCCCGAAGGAGGTCATCGCGAACTGGAGGAGACAATACTCCATCAAGATAGGCTTCAGAGGATTGCCCAATGGATCGCGAGCCGGCCTCTGGGTGAACGGAGGGGAGGTATGGACCAAGGTGCCCGAGAAAGCCTCCCTATGGCTGGACGCGGGGGAGGAGGTATCGTTGGCGATCAATAAAACGATCGCGGCTGATGGCTCCAAGTTCGAGCTCGTGAGGGTGGAGGATCCCAAAGGCAAGCTCGTTGAGTTCCCCATCAAGCTCGATGGCCCGAGGGAGTTCATCGTAGTCTATAGGAAAGCCCCGACCTTGGGGATCGAGGGAGGGGGCCCGGATTTCGGAAAACTAATGGAGGGCCTTCTCAGGGAGCTAATCGAGGCGCTGCGGCGCTTATTGGAGAAGGGGATCGGGAAGGCATTCGGCTCGTAGGGCGACCTTGGCCTAGGCCCTCCCCCATCGCTTCATATAGGACCTTTGCTCCTCGGTGGGCTCGTCGATCCGTATCCCCATGCACTCCATCGAGAGCCGGGCGACCTCCTCATCCAATTCCTCCGGGACCCGATGAACCCTAGGCTCCAAGGCCTCGCCCCTCTCGGCCAAGTATTTGACCGAGAGGGCTTGGTTGGAAAAGGACATCATCATGACCTCCCCAGGATGCCCCTCCGCGGCCGCCAAGTTTACGAGCCTCCCCTCCGCCAAAAGGTAAAGCCTCCTCCCATCCGGCAGCAAATACTCGTCCACGTGGGGCCTGACCCGCCTCTTGGAGATCGCGATGGAGGCCAAGGCCTTGACGTCCACCTCAACGTCGAAATGCCCTGCGTTAGCCATCATGGCCCCGCTCCTCATAAGGGCCATGTGCTCCGCCCTTATGACCCCGATGTTGCCCGTGGCCGTTACGAATATATCCCCGACCCTAGCGGCCTCCTCCATCGGCATAACCTGAAAGCCATCCATCACGGCCTCGAGGGCCCTCAGGGGGCTGATCTCGGTGACTATGACTTGGGCGCCCATCCCCTTGGCCCTCTGGGCGATCCCCCTCCCGCACCATCCGTAACCGCAAACCACGAACCTCTTTCCGGCCAAGAGCATCCCGGTCGCCCTGATTATCCCATCTATCGCGCTCTGCCCCGTCCCGTATCTATTGTCGAAGAGGTATTTCGTGAAGG
>JAWCOP010000046.1:0-6366 GCA_038847005.1 Bathyarchaeia archaeon
GGCGCTCCAATATCGCCAAGCTCCGCTTGGGCGTTAAGGCGAAGTGCTTATACGCCTCGGCCTGAAGATCGGGGAGGCTGAAGGGGGTTGGCGGGTGCAGCTCCGAAACCTCGGCCTCAACGCGCTCCACTACTCCCCTCTTCCCGGACACGGCCCCGACGATCCCATCGGCCTCATCCTTGCGCGATACGGCTCCCCCCTCGTATTCCGCGTTCAAGACCGCGCCGTTTATCTCCAACTTCGAAACGATCGACCAATACGGCCTAGGGATGAAGGTCGCTATCTCCAGCTCCCTTTCGACGACGAATTTCAAAGTCGGCCCTTGGACCCTCCCAATGCTGAGGGCCTCATAGCGCCCGCTCGCGCTGCGGACGGAATTGATCAGCGCCCTGGAGAGGTTTATCCCGTAAACCCAATCCACCTCGTGCCTACACCTAGCGGCCTCCACGAGCTCGAAATTCAAGCTCGGGAGCGGGTTATCGTAGGCCCTCCTCAGCTCCCAAGGCGTTAAGGTGCTGAACTTCATCCGCTTGGCCTTGCCCTCGGCTCCCCCGCAGGCGTATTTGAGAATCATATAGCCTATGAGCTCCCCCTCGAGATCGTAATCGCAAGCGTTGACGAACTCATCGGCGCCCCTAGAGAGCTCCGATATCGCCGATATGAGGCCTTTCGATCCCCTCCGGCCCCCTTCGGCCCCGGACTTGGGCCTCCAAGAAAAATCTAGGATCGGATATCCCAATCCGCGCTGGCCGCGGGCGGGCCCCACCTCATAGAGGTGGCCCAAGGCGTGGCAAATTGTTATCCGCTCGTTACCCCTGAGGACTTCGAACGCGCGGTGGCCGTATCGGGAAACCTCCCCGATGCTCCTCCCATCGGAGAGGGCCTCCGCCAACCTCTTGGCGGCATCCCTCTTCTCGCATATTATGAACACGCCCCTCATGTCGAGCTCATCTTCCGCCTGAGCAGTTCCTTCACGGCCCACCCAGTTTCGCTCAGCCCCAAGAGCTTCTCGAGAAATTCCCGATACTGAAGCTTTCCCCCATAGGCCTTGGACCAATCCTCATAGGCCGCCTTCAAGCTCAGCTCCGCCCTTAAATGGAGCTCGCAAAGATCCGATCCCGCGGCTTTTGCCCCTCCGCATATTGAGCAGGCTCCACGATCCGCCATCTTACCCCCGATGGGCTGGGGACTATCCATTAAAGCTTTTTGAAAAATGCGCCCTCCGATAAACGGAGGGCCAAGGCTTGTTTTAACGAAATGTTGTCGAGGAAAGGGGTGGGCCCCTAGGGCGGAGGCGCCCTCGATGGTTGGCGAACGCATCCGTTTGATACGCTATGTTGAACGCGCGGGCATCGCCGCCCCATCAGGGATTAGGATGCCGTTCCATGCTCGAGCGCGCCGGATCCCCTCTCATATAGCACCTTCCCCTCGCCCAATACTTCAAGGGCGAACCCGCTCCCCTCCTCAATCATCCTTTCAAATTCCCCTTCCGTATATCCAATTGGCTCGATTGGAATTTTGAACTCATTTAAATCCAACAAGACCTTGATCCTATCTAGGAATCCCTCCCCCCATTCCCGTATCACGATCAAATCCACGTCCGAGCCCTCATCGAAATCCCCCCTCGCAAATGAGCCGAATAGGATTACCTTGACTGGATCCAGGACCTTGACCAACTTCTCCACGTATTCATCTAACCTCTTAAAGATCTCCCCACTTCTTTCAATATCGACTCTGCGTAATTTAAGCATCTTTCCGCGACCTCCCTTGTATAATACCTATAGGGCGCCCCGGATGGATAAAGGTTTGGATATCTGGATCCGATATAATGCCTATCCAGCTCTCTACCATAATCCAGAAATTTTTTGTATTCAACCTCCCATTTCGATGCCTCTTCGATCAAGTCGACCACCGAATGCGTTACTAATGCTCTGAATCCCTTGGAGTAAAGGAGCCCCTTAAGCGCCTTTTCTGCGGATTGTTGCGAAAAAAAGGCTGAGGCGTAATGATTCCCATCCTCTAGGCAATCCCTCGCCGTCTTCAAATCCGCCTCGGCTTGATCCAGCCATCTCAACCCTTCTTTCAAGTTTTTATCCATCATCGGATCCTTCCATTCGATTTGATGAATCGTTTATTGTCGTCCATCGGAGCGGAGCCTAGGGCTCAGTTTGAGATCCGAATGGATCCTTAAAAGATTTATTAAAAAGGCCTAATCCCTAAAGGGCGTGATCCACGGAATGGTGATCGATTTCCTCACGGCCCCGCCATTGGAGTTCTTGGGGAGATCCGTTCCATTTACCAAAGCGGACTACGTCGTCATCGGGGTTCCATTCGATAGGACGAGCACATATAGGCCCGGATCCAGGTTCGCACCGAACGCCCTCAGGGAGATCTCGTTGAACGTGGAAACATATAGCTTCCTGTCGGACATCGATGCCGAGGACTTGAGGATACACGATGCCGGAAATCTTTCCATATCCGCCAGCGTCGAGGAAACCTTGGAGAGAGTTGAGAGGGCTGTATCGGAGGTGGTTGGATCCGGGAAGGTACCGATATTATTGGGCGGGGAGCATACGATCTCATACGGCGCCTTGAGGGCGCTCTCGGGCCTCGGCATCAAATTCGACGTATTGGACCTCGATGCCCATTCCGATGCGAGGGATGAATACGAGGGGCTGAGGCTATCCCATGCGACCTTCATTAGGAGGGCCCTCGAGGATCTGGGGGTTCGGGACATAAGGTATGCTGGGCTCAGGGCCATATCCAGAGATGAGTTGGGCTTCATAAGGGGAGAGGGCATCAAAGCGGTTACGGCCTTGGACCTGAAGGGCCTAGGGAGGGGGGCGCCCAGCCTCGATTATCTATTCGACGATCCAGCGCCCAATAGGTACATCTCCATCGACTTGGACGTCCTGGACCCGGCCTTCGCGCCGGCGGTCGGGAACCCGGAGGGTTGCGGGGTTTATCCGGAGGAGCTCCTCCCGATCCTGAGGAGGGCCGCCTCGGCCCGCGTGGCCGGGATCGACCTATGCGAGTACGTCCCGGCTTATGACAACGGCTCCACGGGGGCTCAGGGGATCAGGCTCCTTCTGGAAACCATCTGCGCCATGGAGGCCTCCAAGGGAGGGCGCTGAGGGGCATCGGGGCGCCCATTCCTCGGGAAAGCTCGGCTCGAACCATTCGCAAAGGTTCTTAAGCCACGTCGCTTCACGATATCTCCGGATCGAATCCGTCCTAGGCCGAGGTTCGGGTATGGGCGCGGGGACATCGCTCCAAATCAATGAGGGCCTTAACATCGAGGAGGCGTATCTCCTATCGGCTGGATACGACGGGGATCAGAGAAGGGCGCTCCTGAAGCTCTACGATAGGGGCGAAGATAGGATAAGGATATGGTACGACGACACGGGCCATCTGCCGTATTGCATATCGAAGGATCCCTTGGAGGAGCTCGAGAGGAACGAGGCCGTCTCCAAGCACCCCGGGCTAGCCAGATTGGAGAGGGCGGAGAGATACGATGCCCTAAGGGATCGGCGCTTGGAAGTGGCCGTAATATACGGGAAGGATCCGCTCGCCATAGGCGGGAAACCCTCCGGATCGATAAGGGATCTCGTGAAGGCTTGGGAGGCCAATATAAAATACGTGGAGAGCTACATCTACGATCTCGGATTTACGCCCTGCATGCCCTACAGGGTTTCCAACGGGCGCCTGTATCCCATAACCCAAGAGCTCCCGAGGGAGGCGATCGCCCATTTGGAGGGGGCGCTCGAGGGGGAGGACGAGGAGCATAGGAGGGCCGTGCGCGAATGGATATCTCTCCTCGAGGCCCCGATGCCGAAGCTCAAAAGGGTCGCCCTAGACATAGAGGTATATTCCCCGATAGCCACGAGGGTTCCGGATCCGAGCGAGGCGGAGCACCCGATACTCTGCATCGGGTTCTTCGATAACGAGGGGGGGAAGAGGATACTCCTCTTGGAAAGGGGCGAGGGGTTCGGGGGCGAGGCCCTCCCCGGCGATTTGGGGGCGGCCTTCTTCAAATCCGAGGCCGATATGCTGAGGGCCGCATTCGAGGTCATCCGCGAATACCCGATACTCCTGACCTTCAACGGGGACGATTTCGACCTCAACTACATTTGGCATAGGGCCCAAAGGCTCGGGATCGGGAAGGAGGAGATCCCCCTCGAGGTTGGGAGGGAATCCATCTCCATCAAGAACGGCGTCCACATAGACCTTTACAAATTCTTCGTGAACAAGTCGATGCAGGTCTACGCCTTCAGGCAGAAGTATCGCGAGATGACGCTGGACGACGTCGGGATGGCGCTGCTCGGGGAGGGGAAGAGGAAGAGCGAGGCATCCGTTTCCGATATGAGCTATTCGGAGCTCGCCGCGTATTGCATGAAGGACGCGGAGCTCACGATGCGCCTATCCACATACGACGATGAGCTGGTCATGAAGTTGATCGTGGCCCTCTCGAGGATAAGCTGCTTGGGGATCGAGGAGGTGAGCAGGCAGGGCGTTTCCAATTGGATAAGGAGCATGCTATACAAGGAGCATAGGAGGAGGGGCTACTTGATCCCGAGGCCGGATGAGATCTTAGAGTTGAAGGGCACGATAGCGACCGAGGCGACCATAAAGGGCAAGAAGTACAAGGGGGCGATCGTGGTCGAGCCGAAGCCAGGGGTCCATTTCGGCGTGGCCGTCTTGGACTTCGCATCCCTATACCCCTCGATAATAAAGATGTGGAACCTGGGGTACGAAACGATCCTATGCCCGCACGAGGATTGCAGGGACAACCTGGTCCCGGGGACCCCCCATTGGATCTGCAGGAAGAGGAGGGCGATACAGAGCCTCCTGATAGGATCCCTTAGGGACGTGAGGGTGAAATGGTATAAGCCGAAATCGAAGGATAGTTCCCTCCCGGAGCCGAAGAGGGATTGGTATATGGTCGTGCAGGATGCCCTCAAGGTCATCCTCAACGCTTCCTATGGAGTATTCGGGGCGGAAACCTTCAGCCTCTACTGCCCGCCAGTGGCCGAGGCGACGGCGGCCATAGGGAGATATGTCATAAGGAGGGCCATAGAGAAGGCCAGGTCCTTGGGGGTCGAGGTCCTTTACGGCGATACGGATTCGATCTTCCTCGGGACCACGGATCAGGCCCTGCTGAGCGAGCTCGTGAGATGGTCGAAGGAGGAACTGGGAATGGAGCTGGAGATAGACAAGTACTATAGATACTTGGCCCTCAGCTCTAGGAAGAAGAACTACTTGGGGGTTAGGGAGGATGGGAGCGTGGACATAAAGGGCCTGACCGGGAAGAAGAGGCACGTCCCGGAGTTCCTCCAAAAGGCCTTCTACGATATGATCCAAATCCTGAGCGAGGTCAGATCCTACGAGGAGTTCAATTCGGCCAGGGAGAGGATAAAGCGCATAGTGAAGGAATGCTATACCAAGCTCAAGAACCGCGAATATCCGCTGGAGGAATTGGCCTTCAACGTGATGATGGGCAAATCCCCGGATGGTTATACGAAGACGACGCCGCAGCACGTTAAGGCAGCTAGGCTATTGTCGCAAAGGGGGATAGAGGTCAAGCCGGGCGATTTGATAGCCTTCGTGAAGGTCACGGGCGAGCTGGGGGTCAAGCCGGTGCAGCTCGCGTCCAAGAACGAGATAGATACGGAGAAATACTTGGAATATATAAGCTCCACGTTCGATCAGGTCCTCGATGCCCTCGGCATAGAGTTCGATGAGCTGATAGGGGTGAGGAGGCTGGAGTCCTTCTTCGGGTAAGCGCTCCCATCAGCTGTGATCGCCGAGCAGCCTCATGAACCTCAACGCATCGTCGAACATATGGATGTTATTGAAGAGAACGTAGACCTCCGATATCCCGGATCCCTCCAATGAGAATACCCTATTTAGAAGCCTATTCAGGTCATCATCCGTATACTTATACCCGTAATTATATTCCCTCCCCCCGAGGCCATGCAGCCTCGCATAGGCGATCGGGCCGATGGCCATCGGCTCATGCCTCAGGATATCGAATACCGGTATCAAGCCCAGCCGTTCGCAGATCTCCCCGACCTTCCCCCTTCGATCCTTCCACTCGCCCCTCGGCTCCCACGCTATCCTCAATCCATCCCTCCTAATCGAGGAGAAGAAGCCCTCCATGTTCTCGATGTTCTCCCTCGATGCGCCGAACCCGGGCGGGGTTTGGAGGACGCATATCCTCGCCCCCAGCGCCTCGCATATCCCCCTCGTCCTTTCCCAAGCTCGAACGTTCTCCTCCGTGGGCTTAAGGAAGCCGTAGTTCGCGGGATCCCCGGGCGGGCTGGCCTTGGACCTCCGCCAGACCGGGCTATCGATCGGATGGGTGAT
>JAWCOP010000047.1:0-6316 GCA_038847005.1 Bathyarchaeia archaeon
ATCAGGGCCAAGGGGATGAGCTTGCGGAAGATCCCCCTCGGGCGAATCGCCCCGGGCCCCCATGCTTTGGGGGCCCTCCCGCGCAGGGAAAGGGCCCCGAGGTATATCCCGGCCGCCAAAAAGCCAGCTATGAGGAACTTCGTGTTATAATCTATATAGGATGTTATGAAAAGCCTGAGGCCGATCCAAAGGCATAGGAGCGCCCCGATCCCCCAGAGGATCGATGCCCTATCTATGGCCCCGGCGGGCCGGGCCTCGATCGGGATGGCCCGGGGCATCAAGGCCCTAGCGAGGTTCGTTACCCCCACCAATAGGAGGAGCCTTAACCCGAGCGCCCTCAGGAATGGGCCGACTAGGAGGGTTAGGGCCGGGATCAGGGGGATCACCTCCCCTAGTGAATAGCTGGGGTCCGGCGGAGGAGTAATGAAGGGCAGCTTGAACAGACTCAATAGCCCGGCCAAGTTGAAATCCCATCCCCTTAAGGCCGATGCGAGGGCCATCCCGAAGATGGGGTCTTGGAGGAACAAAGCGCCGATCAGGACCTTCGTGATCTGCCAAGCCAGGAATTTATGGAGGGGGAGGGAGAAGGAATCGAGGTCGAGCCAGAGGCCGCCCCCCTCCCCCCAAGATCTCCGAAGGCGCGATGCGAAATTTATAGCCCACCAGGTTAGGGACCTCCTCCGAATGAGATCGATCCTGAGGAATGCGATGAAGGCCAAGGCGATCCCGCCGCAAAATGAGAAATAAAGGGGCCTTAGGAAGAGGTCCCCGAACTCGATCGAATCCAGCCAAGCCCTTAGGATCGCATCCCAAGAGGCCCAGAAGGCGAGGATCAGGGCTAGGGCGAGGAGGATCCAATAGGACCTTTTGGGCAACGGAACGCGCCGCCGCCCCCGGCCATGGTATCCCCCGAACAACCGACGGCTCGCCCCCGCCCCCTCCGGGGCGCCTCCATTAAAGCTTTCGCGGGAATGGCACCGGAAGGTTATTCAGCAAGGAGGTGAGGAGGGAGGGGATTAGGGCGGCGCGGGCCGGGGCGGATCAATGACATTTCGCGATATGGCGATATACTTGTTCTATAATTATGGTTACTTGGGCGTATTCCTCATGGAGCTGATCGCGAGCTCCTCCATACTCTTCCCGGTGCCGAGCTATTTGGCGACGGCCATGGCCGGGGCCCTGCTTAACCCCTACTTGGTCGTCCTATCGGCATCGCTCGGATCCACCATAGGGGAGCTATCCGGATACGCTTTGGGCCTCGGGGGGAGGAAGGTCATGGGCAAGAGGCTCGAGCTCCGCTCCCTTAAGCGCGCATATGCGAAGTACGGCATATGGGCCATATTGGTCTTCGCGGCTATGCCGATACCGTTCGATATAATCGGGATACTCTGCGGGATCATAAGGATCCCCGTGGGCGCGTTCATGGCGCTGACGTTCATAGGCAAATTGGTTAGATACTCCCTCCTCGTCATAGCCGGGCGGCGGACGAGGGATTTGGTCAGGGACTTCTTGGCGGGCAGGTTGAACTCCTTCGCCATACTATACCTTATAATACTATCCGCCTTCGCCTTGGGCTCGCTCCTATTGTGGAGGCTCATGTGCCGGAAATGCGATGAGGGGAGCGATACCTCCGATCCCTAGGGTAAGGCCCCAGGGCCGCGGCTCGGAGGGTTGCGATGGTAGCGGGGGGTGGATTCTCGGGGCGAGGCCCTTTCGAACCACCGATCTCAGGGTATCCCGGCCATATCGACTTATGAGCCCTGCGGGCTGTTCGAGCCCAGCGGCCCTTTAAACCTGGCTACCCCACCCTTATAGATTGGAAATTCGCTACGGTGGCTAAACCCCCGCCGGGTTTCTGAGTCATTAAGGCTCCCTTAAAAGTTTTTAGAAGGGCTAGCCGGCCGAGGCCGGATCGAGGGTTGATCATCGATCGCGCAAGCGAAAGGGGACTTTGCAACAAGCCCAATAGGATGGAGATCAGGGAATCGGGGCTAAGGTCCTGGGTAACTCAGCTCCCCATTCGCGACCTTGGCGAAGCGCGTGAGCTCGTGGTCCCTTGCCTCGCCCTTGTCGATTATATGCGTCAAGGAATGACCCTTCGCCATCAAATAGTCCGAAAGGATCGATCGATGGCATCGCCAATGGAGCCTCTCGGCGCACATAACGGCGACCCTGCCCCGGCTCGCGAGCTCCAATAGCCTCCTCACGCCCTCCTCGAATGGGGCCGTCATGGTATGATCTGCGTAGTTCCTGAATCCCTCGCTCCTCCAAGCCCTATTGGGCGACCCCTCGCCCAAGCCCTCCTTGCGCCATCCCCCCAATTGCTCCCCCAGCCATTCGTATTCTATACCATGGGATCGGAGGGCCCTCGCCAAGGCCTCGCTATTGAAGTGGGGATTGCGCCGCGAGCCCGGCCACCTCCTTATATCCACGACGATCCCTATCCCGTGCTCTCGGAGGAGCCCCAAGAACTCCTCTATGCTCCTCGTGGAATGGCCGATCGTATAAAGATGCGCCATCCGATCCCCTTCGCTCGGGATCGATCCCCGGATCTGTGGGGATCGCGGCGTTGCCTTAAACCTTTTTATGGGCTATGGATCGAGGCAAGCGCGCGAAAGCGATGGTGTTGATTGAGGGGGGCTATTTCAGGCTTCACCGAGCCCCGCAAAGGAGGGATTCGACCCTCATAATTGGGTTGGGATGGGATCGCGGACCCTGCGCATCCGCGACCCTCCTTCTGGCCAACTCGATCGGGGCCAAGCTATTCGCCGAGTATTATAGCCGCTTCTTCCCGGATCAGGTTATCATAAATCCGCTTGGGATATGCAACCTCCCCCGATACGAGTTCTACGAGGGCGAGCTCGACGGCGGGGCCGCGGTCATATGCGTGGGCAACGCCGATGTAGCGATTGAGGAGCCCGAGGCCTTTTACGAGGTTTCCTCCGACTTGGCCGGATTCGCGAAGGAGATCGGGGCCAAAAGGGCCATAGTCTTGGATTCAACCCCAGCCCGGGGCGGGGAAGGTGGGGGGATCCGGTACGCGGTCAATACGCCGCTCATCCTCGATGCGCTGGAGGGCTTGGGC
The DNA here is from genome assembly GCA_038847005.1 of Bathyarchaeia archaeon. Taxonomy (GTDB): domain Archaea; phylum Thermoproteota; class Bathyarchaeia; order 40CM-2-53-6; family CALIRQ01; genus CALIRQ01. Next base: position 3,086 of record JAWCOP010000047.1, read on the forward strand.
CTTATCCCGATCAGGAACTCGAGGCTTCCAGGGAGCTTCGGCCTGCTCCTCGGCCTCCTGAGACTCAGGGGCATCCCGGCCCTTGGGATCTTGGTGCCGGTCGATCCCAGCGCCCCAGAGGACCAAGCCCAGCCGCTCCTACTCCACCTCCTAAATAGGCTGACGTCCGCCCAATGGCCGTCAAGGGATCCTCGTGGGCGGAGACCCTAAGCCGAAGAAGGGCCCTGGGGGGCCCATCGCCCAGCCCCTCTTCTCCAATCCATACCTAGATAGGGGCTTCGTTAAATGCCTATGGCCCCTCGGGGAAGCCAAATGCGGCCCAGGGGAGATGGCCCTAGGAACCTCGAAGGCGACCTTTTCCTTGGCTTCGGTTTTGCAACGCCTGCACCTATAGCCCTGTCCCCTTCCAGCGGACTCCATCCCCCTCCCGCAGGATGGGCATTTGGGATTCCTGAACTCAAAGGCCCTCGCCAACTCCAATATCTCAATCTTCTCTAGGTTCATGGTCCTCGGATGCGCGCGGGATGCCCTCCTCACGCCCCCATAGGCCTTTATCAGATCCCCGACGATCAAACCCCTCGCGACCCTATTGAGGTCCCCGCTCGGCTCATAGGCAGCGCAATCTATCCCGCCGCTTCCATTCGACAACCCGAATATCACATGCCCCCCCGCGATCACTCTCGGAGGGGAGGAGACGATGCCCTTAACGCAAGCGGACCTGAAGGGCTTCAGCTCGCCTATCTTGAAATCGGCCCTCAGGTGCGCATCGGTCCCTTGGTTCGTCCGGAAGAGGACCCACCTTTCCACGGGCTCCCCTATCCTCACCTTTGAGAAGGCCTCGAAGAGAATATCGGGCGATTCCCCCCTTATCCCAACGAGCACCGGATCCGGCCCCCTCGGGGTTATCAAAACCCTCCCCGATTCCCGATCCAAGTTATTGAAGGTCATGGGCTTCGTCAAGCGGTCCATCCTTTCAACGGATTCTGGATCCACCAGCCTCCTCTTGCCATAATTCTCCCTAGTCCTGTAGGCGATAATCTCGAAGGTATGATCGCCCAATAGCCTGTTCCCTATGGCCGCGAGCCCGCCCACGATGCCCCTCCCGCCCTTGAGCCCTATGGCCTCGCCCCCGTTATCCCTCACGAGCTCGATGGCCGAGCTGAGCCTCACCAGATCGAAGAGGGCCCTCTCGGAGAACTCCTCCACCTCCCTCGGGACCTCGCCCGGCAAGAATACGATCCCGGGCGAGGTCCTGGGGTCCTCTAGGTCGGCGCTCTCCTCAACCAATCCCACCACGGCCTCCTCCAAATCCCTGAGCTCCTCCTCGGTTTCGATCCTGAGGCATATGGCTCCGTTCCCCTTCGTCTTCCACGGTACGTTCGGGTTCAATCTTATCAGGTTTGGATAATCCAAGAACCTGACCCGGAGCCTCGATATCCTCTCGATGATCAGGGCGCAGATGTAGGAGGTGCATCCCCCGGAGAGGGAATCCATGTCATCGAATCCTATGTGAACTATCATAACCGATGGCCGCCCCGGCCCAATGGGCCGGAGGGATATGGCGCTGGGCTGCTAAAAAGAGTCCGACCTAAAGCTGGGTGGATTGAGGCCCCTCAACTCTCTATGACTATCATCGTGAGGGTCGATCGGACCTTGTCCAATCGCCTTATCTTCCAAGTGATCGTTTCCCTGAGCTTATCCATGGACTCGGCCTCGACCTTGGCGACTATATCGTAAACCCCGTAGACCAGATAGGCCTCCTTAACGTTGGGCATCTTCTTCAATTCCTTCAGGACCACGTCCTCGGCCCCTATCTCCGCATTTATCAGCACGAAGGCTACCGGCATACCCTGCCCCCCGGGGCCTTACTAAATATGGATGGCTTTAAAATACTTGCGGCACTCGCGGGGATTGTATGGGGATGGGCCCGATCGAGCTGAACGAGGCGGCTTCGGCATCGTTGAGCCTCCTCGCAATCTTGGTCGCCTCCCTCTTCGACCTCAAGTATAGGGAGGTCCCGGATAGGGTTTGGGCCCTTTACGCGCCGCCCGCGATCGCGTTGACGGCCATTAGGCTTAGCGGCTTCGGGATAGCCCTGTGGCCCTCCATCGCCTCCATAGCGTTGACATCGGCCCTATCCTTAGGGCTTTACCGCCTCGGCGCGTTCGGGGGGGCCGATGCGAAGGCTTTCATATGCCTAGCCCTTTCGATGCCTTTGAACCCATCCATCCTCCCATCAGGGGGGAACTTCTTCCACCCCTTCTTCCCGCTGACGGTCCTATGCAACTCCTATATCCTCTCCTCCTCCTCGATCGCCTACATGGCGGCTAGGAACCTCGCTTGGGCCCTAAGGAACCCCGGGAAGGGGGCGTTCGAAGGATTCGAGGGCGAGCCGGCTTGGAGGAAGGCCGCCGCCCTATTGACGGGCTATAGGATGAGGCTTGGGGAATTGGCCAACAAGGGCGCCTTCTATTATCCCATGGAGGAGGCAATCCTCGATGGCGGGATCAGGAGGCGATTAAGGATCTCCCTCAGCGCCAAGGAGGAGCCGGGGGATTATTTCAAGCGCCTCGCCGAGCTATTGGGCGAATCCGAGGAGGTCTGGGCGACGCCCGGCCTCCCGCTCTTGGCCTTCGTGGCCCTCGGCCTCCTAGCGGCCCTCTTCCACGGCGATATATCCCACGGCGTCATAACCGCCATCCTCCGCGCCCTAATATGATGGAAAGGGTTTTCAGGTAGGCCCCACATCGCCCATATTGGTGCTTCCCTCGATGGCCGAAGCCGCGGCTGATGCGCTGAGCTCGGGCGAGGCCATGGCCTTGGACATGAACGCAGCGTTCCTGGGGGTTTCGACCCTTCAGCTGATGGAGAACGCGGGGAGGGCCGTGGCTTGGGAGATAGCTTCTCGATTGCCCCCCGGCTCCAAGATCGTCATATTTGGGGGGACCGGCCGAAACGGCGGCGATGGCATGGTGGCGGCGAGGCATTTGGCCTCGGGGGGCTTCCGGGTTTCCTTCGTGCTCATCGGGAGGGAATCCGAGATAAGGGATGAATGCGCGCTCAGGAATTTCAGGATATTGAAGGGGCTCTGGAGGAGCGTGGCCGTGGAGGAGGCGGGGGATTCCAGCGCCATAGCCCCCGTGGAGGCCGACGCCATCATCGACGCATTGCTGGGGACCGGGGCGAAGGGCCCCCTCAGGCAACCCATACTCCAAGCCGTGAGGGCCATAA
>JAWCOP010000048.1:0-6307 GCA_038847005.1 Bathyarchaeia archaeon
AGATGAACCTGAACCTAGTCTTGGATATCTTGCCGTGATACGGGCAATACCAGTCGTTGGGCACCCAATATAGGACCGTGCGGCAATATGGGCATAGGTAGGTAGCGGGCGGAGGGGGAACGTAAAGGTACCTGGCCGGCGCTTGATAGAAGACCGGCTCGGGGGTGACGTAGGAGGGCTCCACGTAGTAATAGACGGGCTCCGGAGGGGGCGGCGGATACCAAGCCTGCGCGGCCGGTACTTGATAGGGCAGATATGCCCTGGGGAGCCTCGCCGCCGGGACCGGGACGAAATATGCCAAATCGACTTCACCGCCAATACGTGGTTGGTCTTGAATAATTAAAGCTTTTGTCATCGTATTTATTCATGCTCCCCTCTCCCGAATAGGAACCCTCCCAAGGAAAGCCCCAATACGAAGCCGATCCCTACCCCCAATATGAATGATAGGGCATAATAGCCCAATTCCGCATCCGAGGCGAGCGGCATTGCCATCACCTAAATCGGGATATTGATTCATCCCCTGTATTATGATCTTTTCCCATCGCCTAAAATCCCCTCTGGATCATGCGTCGGTCGCGTTTTTATTCGAACGATCCATGCGGCCGCGGATCGCCATCAACCCTCGTTCCGGGACATGAATCCCTTGGCGAGCACGTAGATCTCGGAGCTCTCGCTTCTGGAGGCCTTAGGCTTCAGGATCTTGACCTCCGAGAAGAGCCTCCGGAGCTCCTCCCTCAGCTCGCCGACCTCCGGACCCTCGAACGCCTTAGTAAGGAAATGCCCGCCCCTCCTCAGGACCGCCTTCGCGATCCTAAGGGATGCCATCGATAACCAGAATTGCCTAGCCCGATCGAGGTCCTTCGCGCCCGAGAGCTTCGGGGAGGCATCGCAGAGCACCGCGTCGAACGGCCCCCTATCGGAAGCGTACCTAAGGGCCTCCTCACCCTCTATATCGGCGATCACCGTCTCCACGTTCCTTAGGGGCAATGGCTCGATCTCGCTGATATCGATGCCCAAGACGTAGCCTCCCTCCCCAACGCATTCGGAGGCTACCTGCATCCATCCCCCGGGGGCCGCCCCGAGATCTAGGACCCTATCGCCCGCCTTGATTATCCCCTCCCGGGAGTTGATCTCCAATAGCTTATAGGCCGCCCTGCTCCTATAGCCCTCCCTCTTGGCCATCCTATGGTATTGGTCCTTGAGCCTCTCCCTGATCCAGGGGCTCCTATGCCTACTCATGGGACCGCTGCTCGGCGCCCTCGTTTAACATCGACGTTATCCAAGCTACCATCCTTTCGCAATTCTCGGGGGAGAGCTCCGATTCACCGCACCTCGGCTCCAGATCGCAGAACGTGCATGGGATATCCTTTATATCGTCTATGGTGGCGTACTTCCTCTTCGAGAACAGCCTATACGTCCAGCGGCCGCTGTGGAGCTCCTTCCTGCGGGCTATCAAGCCCCTCCTCTCCAACCTCAATATGGCCCTGGACCCTTCGCGGCTATCGACACCCATGTTCTTCCATAGCTCCGATTGCAAAACCCCCTCATCGCCCGCATCCATTATGAGCCTCAGGACGTCCTGCTCCACCGGGCTCTTGCGCCTTGAGGACATGGGCGGCCCCTCTCAGGAGATCTTGGCCCCGTTCGGGATCTCCCTATCCACCGTCAATAGGGCCAACTCGCCGTCCTTGAGGGCCGCTAGGATCATGCCTTCGGATTCCTCCCCGGCTATCCTCGCCCTCTTCAGGTTCGCGAGGAATATGACCCTCTTCCCTATGAGCTCGCTTTGGCCGTAATGCCCCACCAGGCCAGATATCGTCTGCCTCCTCCCGAGCTCCCCGAGATCGACCTTTATCCTGTAAAGCTTCTTGGTCCCGATCACCCTCTCGGCCTCAACTATCGTACCAACCCTCATGTCCAATTTGTTGAAATCGGATATATCGATGATTTGCCCCTCTTCCGACATCCTCGACCCCCTCCTGTTATTTGGAAATAAACGCCCTAATATAGTTTAAGATTTGTTCCCGAGGAAACCCTCCAAGAATGCCCTTAGGTCCTCGGCGCTCGCATGGCGTCCCTCCTCGTTCGAGATGTAATAGGACGCGGCGGCGTTCGATAGCGCTAGCCTGAGCTCAGGATCGAGGCGCATCGAATGCCCGAGTATATCGGCCGCGTTCCAAGCATCGCCCGCGCCGGTCTTCCTCAAGGGAGCGATTGGGAGCGAATCGACCACCCAATCGCCCCCCGGCCCATGCGTCGAGCTGAAATCCGAGGTATGGAGATCGATGATGACCCCGAGCTCCTCGTGCATGAACCTCCCCATTTCGAAGAATTGGGCATCCATTGCGCGGAACCCCATCGCCGAGGAATACCACTTGGCTTCGTTCTCGTTCAAGCTCCAAACATCGACGAGGCCCCGGCCCAATACCTTCCTCAACAGGGCCCTTATCTCATCCCTCTTCGGGGAGGGATCCCCGGTGTCCAAAAAGGTCTTGCCAACCCCCTCGCGCTTCGCGATCCCGAAGACCTCTTGGATGAGCTCCGTGCCCCTCGAGTTCTGCGCCCAGTTGAGGACGCATACGAAATCGGCGCGCCTCACCGCCTCCACATCGCCCTCATCCAAATCGGATGGGCCGAAATCCCGCACGGGCCCGGGATCGTTTATCATCAGATTGATAAGCCTCCCGCCGTAGCGCAGCTCCAAGGCCACCGTCATGGATTGGGACCCCGCGGCCTTCACCCCCCTCAGCTCCGGGCCCTTGAGGCCGGATCGCCTCTCCAAGAACCATAGTCCGAGCCCATCCGCCTTGGCCACCAAATACGGCCTCCCGCCCAGCTTTGAGAGGGCCGCGGCCGTGTTGGCGGCGTTGCCGCCCCTCATGATGGCCTGCGCCGTCATCGGGAAATTCCCCCCTCCGCGCTCCGCCATCTCCCGAAGGGATCTCACGAAGGCCTCCAGCTCGCCATCGAACCTGACGAAATGATCTAGGTAGAAATCTGGCATCAGGACGACCTCCGGGGATGCGAGGGGGCCCCTTAGAAGGCTCAAGAGATCTTCCAATAGCTCGGCCCTCATCCTCGATCCCCCGGGGCGGCTTTGAGGAAGCGCTTGGCGCTTGGGCATAGCCCAGCGATCGGGCATCTATGGCAATCGGGCGCCCTAGCCCTGCAAACGCTCCTCCCGAATTTTATCAGGGCTATGTGGAATCGCCTCCTCTTATGCGGCGGTATGAGCTCCTCCAACCTCGCCCTCACCCCCTCATAACCCCTCGCGCCCTCGGCTATGCCCAACCTCTTGGCCACCCGGCTTATGTGCGTATCAACGGGGAGTATGTCGAGCCCCCCGTAGAACGCTAGGAATACGTCGGCGGTCTTCGGCCCGACCCCGGGCAGGCGGAGCAACTCCCCCCGCGGGTCATCGCTCAGGAGCAAATTCCCAACGTCCCCCCCGTAATCCTCTAGGATCCTCCTCGCGACCTCCTTGATCCTCCTCGCCTTCTGGTTGAAGAGCCCAGCGGGCCTTATGCAATCCCTTATGGCCCTCAGATCCGATTTGGCTATGGAGGAGGGGGAGATCCCCAGCTTGGCCCTGAGGCGCTCCATTGCCATCCTCACGTTCTTGTAATTGGTGGATTGCGATAGGATCGTAGCTATGAGCAATTCGAAGCCGTCGATTCCCTTGAACCAATCCTCGGCCTCGATGCCCTCCCCCAATATGGCGAGCGCCCTCCTCACCCTATCGGATCGATCCGCGCGTGGCATCGATCTCGTCCTCGGATCCCGCCCCGATCGAATATGAGCTCCCGAGCTTGGTAAACCTTTTTTAATAATCGAATAAATCTCGTTCGACATCTGGATCGGAAATGGATCGGCCGATCATGGTGGAAACCTTTGGGCCACGTCATGGCTTTGGAGAAGGCGTATGACCCGAAGAGGGTCGAGGGCGAGGTATTCGAATATTGGGGCAGGAGCGGCATTTATGGGGAGGTGAAGGCGCGCCTCTCAAATGGGCCCAAGTTCTACTTCTTGGACGGCCCCCCCTTCCCCTCCTCCGGGATCCCCCATATAGGGACCTGCTGGAACAAGGTGTTGAAGGACATAGTCCTGCGCTATAGGAGGCATAGGGGATACAATGTTCGGGATCAACCGGGGTACGATTGCCATGGCCTCCCGATAGAGATAGCGGTCGAGAAGAAGTTCGGGTTCCAAACGAAGAAGGACATAGAGGCGTTCGGGGTGGATAGGTTCGTCGAGGAATGCAAGAGGCTCGCCGAGGATAACTCAGCCCAGATGAGCGAGGAGTTCAAGAACCTGGGGGTTTGGATGGATTGGGGATCGCCGTACATGACCCATAGCAACCGATACATCGAATCGTGCTGGTGGGCCATAAAGAGGGCACATGAGCGGGGGCTGCTGGAGCACAGCAAAAAGGTCGTGCATTGGTGCCCCCGCTGCGAAACGGTCCTATCGGATTACGAGATAACGGAGTATAGGATGATGAGGGACCCATCCATATACGTCAAGTTCCCATTGAGGGGCTCGAGGGGGGAATACATCCTGATATGGACCACGACGCCTTGGACGCTGCCCTCCAACGTTGGCGTGATGGTCCATCCGGATTTCGAATACGCAAAGGTAAGGAGCGGGGACGAGGTCTTCATAATGGCCAAGGAGAGGGTGGAGCCCGTTTTCTCATTGGCCGGGAGGGAGTACGAGGTCCTGCAAGTCTTCAAGGGATCATCGCTTGAGGGGTTGGAATATCGAGCGCCGCTCTTGGACGAGGTCCCGGCCCTCCGAGGGCTCACGAACGCCCATAGGGTCGTCCTTAGCGGGGAGTTCGTCACCCTCTCCGAGGGCACCGGATGCGTCCACATGGCCACAGGGCATGGGGAGGAGGATTTCATAGTTGGCGAAAGGGCCGGCCTTCCGATGGTTATGATGGTCGACGACGAGGGGAGGTTCTCGAAGGGGGCCGGGAAATACGAGGGCTTGGAGGTTAGGGAGTCTAACAGGGTCATAATCGAGGACCTTAGGGGCCGGGGCCTATTGTTCTTTGAGGAATGGGTGGATCATAAATACCCGGTGTGCTGGAGGTGCAAAACGCCGATAATCCTCCGGGCCACCGATCAATGGTTCATAAAGGTCAGCTCCCTCAGGGACGAGATGCTCCGGGAGAGCTCGAAGGCGGTTTGGATCCCCGAATGGGCCGGGATGAACGCCTTCGGGGATTGGCTCAGGGGCGCGAAGGATTGGGTCGTATCGAGGCAGAGGTATTGGGGTACCCCGATGCCCATATGGATCTGCGATTCCTGCGGGAGGATGGAGGTCATGGGCTCGGCGGAGGAATTATCCAAGAGGGCCCCCGAGGCCGGATCCTTGGTCGATTACCACGTCCCATGGGTCGACGCCTTCAAATGGAGGTGCGAGTGCGGGGGCGAGATGAGGAGGGTGAAGGACGTCCTCGTTTGTTGGTTCGACTCCGGGATGGCCCCTTACGCCTCCCTAGGGCTCCCCAGGGACGAATCGGAGGGCAGATCTTGGTGGCCGGTCGATTTCATAGTCGAGGGGAGGGATCAAATATCCGGGTGGTTCTATTCGCTGCTCAGGGCCGGGGTCATCCTATCTGATAGGACCCCATTCAGGACGGTCCTGATGCATGGCTTCATGCTCGACGAGCGCGGGAGGGAGATGCACAAATCCCTAGGCAACTACGTGACCCCCGGCGAGGCGATAGGGAGGGCGGGGAGGGATGCCCTGAGGCTATACGTGGCGCAACATACGATCTGGGAGGACCTGAAGTTCTCCTGGAGAGGATTGGAGGAGGTCCGGGGGGATTTGAACGTCATATGGAACGCGTTCGTCTTCGCGACGACCTACATGGCCCTAGACGGGTTCGCGCCGGGCGAATGGCCCCTCCAAAGGCTCCGGGGCCATATGAGGTTGGAGGATATGTGGATATTGAGCAGGGAGCAGGGGTTGCTGAAGGAGGTAACGGAGGCGATGGAGGGGTATCGCCTCCACGAGGCCGCCAGGGCGATCAGGAGGTTCTTGGTCGAGGACCTGAGCAGGAACTACGTCAGGATCGTTAGGAAGAGGGCGTGGAGGGAGGGGGATGACCCGGATAAGCTGGCAATGTACGCGGTCCTATTCAAGGTCCTATCGGATTCGCTGGTCCTAATGGCGCCCTTCGCCCCCTTCCTCTCCGAGCGGATATTCCTCTCCTCCTTCAAGGAAGCCCTTGGGGGCGATGCGAAGAGCGTCCATATGCTCCCTTGGCCAACGCCCGATGAGGGCCTGATGGACCAAT
>JAWCOP010000049.1:0-6258 GCA_038847005.1 Bathyarchaeia archaeon
CCCCATCCTGATTCGCTTCAGCACGTTCCTTGGGACCTTATCGATCAAGAGGCGCCTCTCCAATATGGCCCATGCATCCCCATAGGTGGATGGGTCCGGGGAGGTTGGGCCCGAGGCTATGGAGCTTATATCATCGCCGACCACATCGGATAGGATCAGCCCCAAGATGCGCGCGGGATGGATGTGCCTAACCAGCTGCCCCCCCTTCACAGATGATATATGCTTCCTAACGCAGTTCATCTCCTGTATGGTCGCGCCGGCCGCCAAGAGGAGCTTGGTCGCCTCCCTCTTATCCTCCAGCGTTATACCGGGCGCCGGGTATGTGAACAGGGCCGAGCCCCCGCCCGATATCAACGTTATGACGAGGTCCCCATTCGAGAGGCCCCTCGATATGGAGAGGAGTCGCTCGGCCGATCTCAGATTGAGCTCGCTCGGGATCGGATGGCTCCCCTCCAGGACCTCGATCCTCTCGGGCTTTTCGCCGGCGATCGATCCCCTCGGCGCTATTATCGCGCCCCCCGAGATCCTATCGCCAAGGGATGCCTCGCATGCCAAGGCCATCCCGAGGCTGGCCTTCCCAAAGCCTATGACCACGACCCTTTCGAATGTCCCTATATACCCCATCAGGCCCGAGAGCGCCTCGCGAACCGACAGGAACGGATCCGCCGCCCTCAATCCCTCCTCCAAGATGTCCAAGGCCATTGACTCGGCATCGCCCTTGGCGATATCCCCCCAATTGGCGATCCTCCTCAAGATGCCGCTCGACCAAAGGGCCTTGAATCGGAAGCCTTTAAAAACACCGATCCCCTAGGTCAGCCGAAAATGGCGTTAGGCAAAGGGCATCGGGCATAAGGAGGGCGCAGGAGCCGCGTGGTGGGGATTGGCAGCCCTAAAGGAGTTCGTTAAGGAGTGCGAAAGCGAGCTCTCGGCGGCGTTGGATCGGCTTTATCCGGGGTCTGGCCCGAAGGACCTCAGGATCGCCGAGCCGCCATCGATCGAGCTTGGCGAGCTCTCCTCCTCGATATCGTTCGAATTGGCGAAGAGGTTCGGGGGGAACCCCTCCGGGATAGCTGAGAGGCTGGCGGGGGAGATATCCCCCCGCGGCTTGAGTTTGATAAGCTCCGTGGAGGCCGTTAGGGGATACGTGAACTTCAGGGCCAATTACAATGCCTTAACCCGCCTCATAATAGAGGAGGCCAGATCCCAGGGCCGGGATTACGGCAAGACCGATGCGCTCCTTCGCCAAAGGGTCTTGCTCGAGCATACGAGCGTGAACCCGGTTCACCCCATCCACATAGGCCAAGCCAGGAATCCGGTTCTCGGGGATTCCCTAGCAAGGCTCCTGAGGGCCGTGGGCAACGAAGTTTCAGTCCATTTCTACATAGATGATACGGGGAGGCAAAGCGCCATAGCGGCCTATGGATATCAAAAGCTTGGGAGGCCCAAGCCCAAGGGCAAGCCCGATGAGTTCATCGGGGAGATATACGCCGTCACCTCCTGCCTATTGGAGATCAAGAGGCTGGAGAGGGGCATCGAGCCGCCCGGGGCGGGGGGCCTCGAGGGGGTTGGGAGGGAGCTGGAGGAATGGCGCTCGATCGCCAAGGAGCTCGAGGGGAAGTACCCGGAGACGTTCGCCGCGCTCTCGAAAGCCCTATCGAGCGGGGATCCGGAGGGCGAGGTCGAGGAGATAATAAGGGGTTATGAACGCGGCGAGGCTTGGGCAAGGGAAGTCGTGAGGCCCGCGGTGGAGCTTTGCCTCGAGGGGTTCAAGGAGACCTTGGCCAAGATGGGGATATGCTTCGATAGCTGGGATTGGGAGAGCGATCTGCTCTGGAGCGGGCGCGTGGCCAAGGTCTTGGGGGAGCTCTCCTCCTCCCCCTACGTTAGGGAGGAGAATGGGGCCCTGATCCTCGATGCGAACAGGGCCGTGGATGAGATGGGGTTGAGGGCGATCCTAGGCATAGGGGAGGAGGAGGTCCCGCCTCTGACGCTGACGAGAGCCGATGGCACGTCCCTATATACTACCAGGGATATAGCGTATAGCCTTTGGAAATTCGAGAGGGCCGATAGGGCCATAACGGTCATAGGCTCCGAGCAAAGCCTCGCCCAGCTCCAGCTTAGGATAGCGCTTTGCATACTCGGCAAGAGGGAATTGGCGGAGAGGTATACGCATTTCGCGTACGGGCTCGTGGAGCTACCGGGCCATAAGATGTCGAGCAGGAGGGGGAGGGCGATAAGTTTGGATGAGGTATTGGACGAGGCGGTGAGGAGGGCCCGTCAAGAGGTATCGAAGAGGTCCCCGGCGCTGGGCGATGAGGAGATCGATAGGATCGCCCAGCTCATAGGCGTGGGGGCCGTGAAATACGCCTTGGCCTCGGTTGAACCGAGCAAAAATGTGACGTTCACTTGGGATAGGGCGGTGAACTTCGAAACCAATAGCGCGCCCTTCCTGCAATACGCGCACGCCAGGGCCTGCAATATATTGAAGAGGGCCGAATCGGGCGGGATCCGAATCTCCAAGCCAAGCTATGGGCTCCTCTCGGGGACCGCGGAGAGGGAACTCATAATTATGATCGGGAAGCTCCCCATTGTCGTGGAGAGGGCCGCGGGGAGGCTCGCTCCGGATCTGATCGCGAACTATGCCAACGAACTGGCGGGAAAGTTCAATTACTTTTATGATAATTTTCCCGTCATAAAGAGCGAGCCCGAGGGGCTGAGGGATGCTAGGCTCGCCCTCGTGGACGCATTCAGGATAGCGCTCGGGAACGCCCTCCATCTATTGGGGATAGAGGCGCCCGAGAGGATGTAACCTCCCTAAGCCGGGCGATCCTCCGGCCGATCGCGATCGAGGCCCCTCAAGGCGAGCTCTTGGGCCATGGAGTTAAGCTTGGAATTGACCTCATTAAGCTTCTTGTTCAATTGGTAAACAATGGCGAATAGGAGGATTATGGAGAAGGTCGTGACGAAATGTATCGGCGTAGCCATCCCGAGCGCGGCCACCACCCAATAGTAGAGGCGGGGGAATAGGCCGGTCAAGGAGATGGCGGCCCATATGGCCATCCATGCCAAGAATGAGCCCGTGGAGAGCTTATCCCTCAGGTATTCCCTGATGGATATAGCCATCATGAGGGCGCCGAAGAGGGCTGCGAGGATCCCATAGGGCTCGATCAACGCCCACCAGCTTTGGCCCGAGTCTTCGCCGGGAGCCTTTTTAAGGTATCGTAGGCTATCTTCGTCCCATCCACCATCCCAGCCCCCCTCCTTCGCTTCGGGTGATAAATGGTCCTTATCGGGACCTCGAGCACCCTGAACCCGCGCCTAGCGGCGAGGATTATGGATTCGGATGCCCAACCGTATCCGAACGAGGAATGCCTAACGACCTCCGCGGCGGCCCTAGAATATGCCCTATATCCGGATTGGGAATCCGTTACCCTGAGGCCCGAGGCGATCGATGTCAAGGCGGAGATCGCCCTGTTCCCGATCCTTTTATGGATCGGCATTGGGCTCGGATCCCCCAAGAACCTGGACCCGATCACCAAATCGGCCTCCCCGGAGGAAATGGGCCCCAATAGCCTCGGGGCCTCGTTCGGGTCGTGCTGACCATCCCCATCGATGGTCAGGATCGCATCGGCCCCCATCCTCACGGCCGCCTCGAGGCCGGTCGATATGGCGCCCCCGACACCGATCCTGAAGGGATGCCTCACGACCTCCGCGCCATGAAGCCGGGCGATCCTCGGGGTCCCATCCGTGCTGCCGTCGTCGATGACCATAACCCGATCGCAATGCCTCTTAACGCCCTCCACCACCTCCCCTATCGTCGACTCCTCGTTGAAGCTGGGTATCACGCATATTATCAACTGGCCCTCCTCACCCCTCCCCCAATGCCTCCTCATAAATCGCCCTATAGGCCCCGGCCACCTTGGACCAATCCTTGGCCTCGGCCAGCTCCCTGCCGCGCTTCCCCATCCCCCTCGCCAGCTCCTCATCCCCCAGCACCTTGAGGATTGCTTCGGATAGGGCCCATTCATCATAGGGCGCGACCAGCAACCCGTTCCCCCCGTCCTCGACGACCTCCGGCAGGCCCCCGACCCTGGAGGCGATCACGGGCTTTCCGCATGCCCCCGCCTCCAATATGGCCAACCCGAACCCTTCGGATGAATCCTTGCTAGGGAGGACCAAAACGTCCGAGCAGGCGTAATAGCTAGGGAGCTCGTCGTCGCTCACATCCCCAGCGAAGGCGACGATCCCCCCAATCCCTAGGTCGGAGGCGAGCCTCATATATGCCCGCTTTAGATGGCCCTCCCCGACCACCAAGAGCCTTATCCCCGGATCCCTCACCTTCGCCAACGCGAGGGCCCTCAATAATATATCCAAGCCCTTGTAGCCATGCCATTTCGTCAGGGCCCCCACGAAGAGCACCACTTTGCGATCCTCGAATCCGAATTTTGACCTCACCCGGCCCCCATCGATGGAGGGCCTGAACCTCGCGCAATCCACCCCGTTCCAAACGATCCTCACCTTTTCTCGAAACCTATTCAATATCGGGGAAATGATCGAGTACCTCCTCGTCGTGGCCACGATCCTATAGAAGCGCCGAAGGTACGCCGTCGAGAGGAGGTTGTCGTGGAAGGCCGTCAGCAGCGAGGCAGCCGCCGTCACGGGCGGCAGATCGTTATGCCACGTCAGGATGGAGGGCGTATCGGATAGCGAGGAGGCCAAGGCCGAGATCGAGGCGTTATAGGGGTTCGGGAAATTGCAGTGGATCAAATCTGATCCCTCGGAGAGGAGGGCCCCCAGCAGGCCCGGGATTATCGGCACCCCGTATAGCCACCCCGAGGCCCTGAGCCTGATCACCTCTATCCCATCGACCTCGTACGTCCCGGGGCTTAGGGGGTGATGGGCGCAGAGGACCGCCACCTCATCCCCGCCCTTGGCCAGCTCCTTGGCCAAGCCGTAGGTGAAGTACTCGGCCCCTCCCCTCCAAGGGGGGAAGAAGGTATTCACGAGGCAGATCCTCAAGCCCGCTCCCCCGCTGCCGCGGAGCATTTATAAGGGCCCCTCGATCCGAAAAGGGTTATGGATTCGCGATGGCCCGCCCTAAAGCTCCTCCTATCCGGGGCCTTGGGCGCGGCCATCTTCGGGGCGCTCTTGGCCTACGTGGGCTTCGATAAGATCCTCAGGGCCTTCTCGCCCACCTCCCCGGCCTTGCTCCTCCCCTGCGTCGCGATGACCCTCGCATCCTATTGGCTCAGGGGGATGAGGTGGAGGCTAATATTGGGGCCGGGAGGGAGCCATTTGCGATCTCGGGACCTATTCCCGGCGGTCGTCTTGGGATATTTCATAAATTCCCTGATACCGATCAGGGTGGGGGAGGTCGCTAGGGCGGCCCTCGTGAGCAAGCGCTCGGGCGTGAACATATTCTCGGGCCTCTCCTCGATAGCGGCCGAGAAGGTGCTCGACGTCCTCTCCGTCATCTGCCTAGCCTCGGCGCCCCTCCTGCTCTCGCCCAGGGGGCTTGAGCTCCCCCCTCAGCTCCTCGCCTTCGCCCAAGCCCTGAGCGCGATATCGGCGATCGCCCTCTTGGCGATGCCATTCGCGGTTAGGAGGAGGGGGTTCTTCCAAAGGCTCCTCCAAGGGCTCGTCGCTAGATTGCCGAGGATCGGCCGGAGGATCGCGCCGGCCATGGAATCGATGATCGACGGCCTCTCCGGCATGGCTTCCCCCAGCTCGCTCTCCTCCGCCGTAGCCCTTTCGTTCGCCATTTGGGCGCTCTACGCCTTGGTCGGCGCGGCGTTCCTCAGGGCTTACGGGCTTGGGCTCCCGCTGAGCCTCTCGTTGCTGGGCATGATGGTCTTCACGCTATCGTTCGCCCTCCCGGCGCCGCCGGGCTACGCGGGGACGTTCGAGTTCTATTGGCTCCTGGCCTTCGTCCCATTGGGGGTTGGGGCGGATGAGGCGTTGGCCATAGGCTTCGCGTTCCACATATTCTCCCTCGTCCTGATATCGGCGCTGGGCTCCATGGTGGCCTCTTGGGCTGGGGTGAGCGTTGTGGATCTGGCATCGCTCAAGGTCCTCGATGCCGATTCGCGCGAATCTTCGGGATAGCTGTTTTAAGCGTTAAATATTAATTCCCGTAGGGCACCATTTCGGCACTTCCGAACCCAAATCGGAAGGAGGGCCCCGGAACGAACGAGATAATCGAGAAGAAGGAGCTGGCCAAGAACATACACCTCATAAGGGTCGCCTCGCCCGAGATAG
>JAWCOP010000050.1:0-6145 GCA_038847005.1 Bathyarchaeia archaeon
AAAAATGGGATGGCTTATGCGGAACAGTATATAGATGGCAGGGAAATAACGGCCGGGTTCATCGGTAATGAGCAAGGAAGGAAGATTCTGCCCATCGAGGAAATCATATATGGAGAATATTATAGAGATAAACCAAAGATTCTAACATATGAGGCGAAGTGGGATGAGGATAGCTTGGAGTATGAGCAAAGCGCGCCATGCATCCCAGCAAGGATATCGAGAGATTTGGAGGAAAGGATAAATGAGGCGGTCCTTAAGATCTCAAAAATTTTCGATATAAGGGATTACGGAAGGGTTGATTTCAGGGTGGATGGGGGTGGCGAACTCTACGTCACTGACGTTAACGCCAACCCCGATATAAGCCGCAAGGGCGGCCTATTCAAAATGGCGAGCTGCGCCGGGATGGGTTATCCAGATTTCATAAAGGGCATCATCGATTGCGCGCTAGAGAGGTATTCGAAATGAGGGGGCTGCCCGATCTGGAAGGGGAGAAGATAATCCTCACGGCATTCAAAAAAGATTACGCGGAGGATTACCTCAGATGGTTGAGAGATCCCGAGATTTTGAAAATGGCGGGGGAGGAGAGCCTATCCCTGGAAGGGGTGCTAGATCGCCATAGGAGGTGGACCGATGACGACAAGTTCATCGAGTACATAATAATCGATAAAGAGTCCGGAAAGCCCATCGGGGATGTCAGCGTTGATTTGAGGGGCGGAGATGCGAAATTCGGGATCATGATAGCCGAGAGATCGTTCCGGAATAGGGGATGCGCGACTGAGGCCTTCAACCTCATAGCCAAGTACGTGAAGGGGTTGGGGATTACTCATCTAACAGCGGAGATCTACGATTTCAACGTGGCCTCCATGAAATTCCATGAAAAGATCGGATTCGTGAGGATCAGGCATGATGGCGAGAAGGGGGAGTGGATATATAGGAGGGAGTTGTTATGAGCGGTGAAATGGGTATTAGTCATCTAAAGTTTGGTCCCCATTAAAAGGTTTTAAATCCAAGTTAGGCCGACAAGGACATTGGGTGCGTTGTATTGGTCGCCCCATATACCCCATCCGAACCCTCGGCGCGAGTTGGGTTGAGGAGGATCCTGTTGCCTCTCGATGGATCGGATTGCTCCAAGTCCGCCATGAGGCACGCCTTCGTGATCGCTAAGGGCTACGGCTCCGAGGTCCACGCCGTATACGTGGTGAATGAAGCCATTTTATGGGCCTTGGAGGGCCAAGACCGCCATGCTGAGGCTCGGGAGGCGGAGCGCGGGCTCGAGGAGGAGGGCCGGAGGGTCCTCTCCGAGGCCTCCAAGGCTGGGGCCGAATACGGCGTCGAGGTCATAGCCCATATGGAAAGGGGCATACCGTTCAACGAAATCGTGAGGGCCTCGAGGAGGATCGGGGCCGATGTGATCGTAATGGGGACGAAGGGATCCCATGGATCCCGATCCCTGCTCGGGAGCACGGCCGAGGGGGTTATCAGATATTCGGGCATACCGGTCCTCGTAGTCCCCTGCCCGAGGCAACATGAATGAGCGCGTGGCCCCGATTCCCCCGATCCCGCCGCGCGACGGGGAATGGGCTTAGCGGATCTCCTCCAGTTTTTCTATGAACCTCTTATACCAGCGCTCGAACTCATCGCTCGATGCCACGTGGAGCTCTATCGGCGCGTTAATGGCCCCGTATACCTCGGCCTTGACCCTTCGGGCCTCCTCCTTATCCACGCCATCGACGACCACCAATATGTCTATATCGCTGGCGGCCGTATACCTGCCCTCGAGGGCCGATCCGAACGCATAGACCTTGGCATCGCCCCAATGGCCCTCCACGATGCTCTTTACCCTTTTGGCCACCTCCCTATATCTCCCGAGCTGCTCCAGCGCCCTCCTGCCCGATTCCAAATACGCTTTAAATTCCTTCGACAAGGCCCTTGAATACCCCCTTGGCGAACCTCAGCATGCCCCTGACCTCGCTTTCCTCATAGCGCCTAGGGAGGTATCTAGATCCTATATATGCATCCTCAATTTTGGTCAGGTACAGAATGTTATCGGCATCCTCGAGCAGGGGCCGAAGGGCCGGGGAGATCGCGGAGAGCTCCCGGAGGAGCCTTATGATCGAATGCGTCCTAGGGTATGTCCCGGTTTTGACGAGTAGCTTGTACTTCAAGAGGAGTTGGCAGTATTGCTCCACGTTGAAGGCGGCCAGATCGTGAACGCCCTCTCCGGCCAGCCTCTCCGCGTTCTTTAGGAAAGCCTCGGCCCTCTCCTTCAGGATCTCGGCCTCTTCAAACGACATTGAGCCCGGCCCAATTATATGAAAAGGATAGGGGCTACTAATAAATTAGGGAGCTTGCGCTTCCATTGAGGGGCCACTAATTGCAACGCCCATGTGGATTTTGAGGGTTTGCGCTTTGCTTGGATAGCGCCACCTCGAAGGAGGCTTGATGAAGGATGGGGCGGCGAGCATTAAGGCGAGGCATGAGAGCCTTCGACCCTCTTCGTGGAACGATGGAGAGGCTTGATATCCCAAGGGATCTAGCGGGTGAGTTTCCCGGAAATCCTTTCGATGTAATCCCTAACCCCCCCTTCTAGATCATAGGTTGGGACATAACCAAGCTCCTCCTTGGCCCTTCTCAAATCCAAAGGACCCCTTATGGGCTCGGCAACATCAAAGCCCGGCCCGATCTCGATCATCGCATTCGGGATGTGGCTCTTAACGATCCCTGCCAAATCCCATAGGGTGCATTGATTGCCCGCGCCTATGTTGAAGGTGGAATGGCGCGGATCCCCTACCTGGGAGGCCAGCCAAACGGACTTGGCGACGTCCCTTACATACACGGCATCGTACTTCTGATCGCCGCCCACCTTCACGACCGCCCTCTCCCCAAGCAGGGGCTTCTCGACGATCTCCTTGAAGGCGCTGAAGCCCCTCTGGCTCTGCCCGGGCCCATAGACGATCGGGAGCCTGAGGGCTATGAAGGATAGCCCGTAGTTGCTCCGATAGTTTTCGCCCAAATGCTCGCCGAACAATTTTTGGGCCCCGTAGAGCGTTATCGGATTCTTCGGATAATCCTCGCCCACGAGCTCCCCTTCTCTCGTGATGCCGTAAACGGCCGTCGAGCTGATGAAAATCACCCGATGGAGGTCCATCAGCCTAGCGGCCTCCAGTACGTTCAAGGTTCCCTTCACGTTCACGTCGAATGAAAGCACTGGGTTCCTTTGGGATTCGGAGGTCAAAAGGGCGGCGGAGTGGACGATGAGCTCCGCGCCGGAATCCTTGAGGGCGCCGATTACGTCCGAGAGATGGGAAACGTCGCCCCTAATGGCCTTGATCCTGATGCCCATATTCGAAGGTGGATTTCTGGAAATCGCGGCAACCTCATCCCCCCTAGAGGAAAGCTCTTGGGAAATGTGCCAACCTATGAAGCCGAATCCGCCCGTCACCAACACTTTCATACGCATCCCCAATAAAAGGGGGCCTTTCCGCCAAGGGCGGTAATTGAGGAGTGCGCACCTAGGGGCCTCTAGGATATCGCCTTGAGGGAGTCGTCCAATATCTCGATGGATTTATCTATTTGCTCCTCCGTGATGGCCGCCGGCGGATACATCCTTATCACATTCCCGAGCCACCCTTGGCCCGCCGGGACTATCGCGCCCCTCCTCCTGCACTCCTCCCTAAGCCTCCTCGACTCCTCCCTCGCGGGCTCCTTCGTCCTCCGATCCTTCACCAGCTCCACCCCTATCATCAGCCCCCTGCCCCTGACGTCGCCTATCAGCTCGTGCTTCCCGGCCAATTCCCTGAGGCGCTTCATGAAATACTCACCAAGCCTCGCCGCCCGCTCGTGAAACCTATCCCTAAGTATCACGTTTATCGAGGCGAGGGCCGCAGCGCATGATATCGGGTGGCTTCCGAATGTGGTGAAGTACATCATGGCGTCGACCGCGAATGCCCTCGCTACGTTCTCGTTCGTCAGGACGGCCGATATTGGCATCCCACCGCCCATCGCCTTCCCGCAGGTGATTATGTCGGGCTGCACGCCGTGATGCTCTATGCAGAATATCTTCCCGGTCCTCCCGAAGCCCGTGAAGACCTCGTCGTCGATTAAGAGTATGTCGTTCGCATCGAGTATCTTCTTCACTTCCCTGAAGTATCCATCCGGGGCCGGTATGTTGCCAGCCGTCCCTTGGATCGGCTCCGCTATGAAGGCCGCTATATCTCCGGAGCTCTGGTATTTGATCGCGTCCTCTAGGATCTTCGCGCATTGGAGGCCGCAGCCCGGGTACTCGAGGCCGAGGCTGCACCGGTAACAATAGTAGGACGGGAGTAGCGATATGCCGGGCAGGTAGGGCCCCATGCCCTTCTTATATCCCGACCATCCGACGAGGCTCCTAGCCCCGTAGGTCCTGCCGTGGAAGGCCCCGTAGAGCCCCATTATCTCATAACGGCCCTTATGCTTCCTCGCCAAATATATGGCGCATTCCACAGCCTCGGCGCCCGCGTTAAGGAAATAGCAACGATCTAAGGGCTTGGCGATCTCGGCGAGCCTTTTGGCCAGCTCCAAGGCCGGAGCCGTCGCTATATCGATCGACATGAATATGAGCTTATCCGCCTGATCCTTTATGGCCCTCACGACCTCCGCGTTCCTATGGCCAATGAAGTTGACCCCATGTTCGGACATGAGGTCTATGTATTCCCTCCCCTCCGAATCCCTAACGATGGCGCCCTCCCCCTCCGCGGCGATCATCGGTTCCTTGAACATCCTCTTGACCGTAGGGATGAAGTATTCTTCTCCATTCAATTAGGATGACACCCGCTATGGGTTATGGCTTCCTGGGATAAAAGCTTTTGGCGCCTTGAGGATCCCGCGGAACGACTCTCCATGCCAAGGGTTATGTCAAGCTCTACAAACTTTTATACCCGATCCCGACCCTATAGGTGTCGAGGAGCTATGCTGGATGTCTTGCCCCAGATCCTGGTCTTCGGTTTGATATTGGGGGGCGTATACGCGCTGGCCTCCTTGGGCCTCGGGCTGGCTTGGGGCATAATGCACGTCATAAACTTCGCGCACGGGGAATGGATCATGATATCGATGTATTTGACCCATTGGCTTACGATTCTCTTCGGCCTCGATCCCTACCTCGCGATACCGATCAACATTGCGTTTGGGGGCTTGATGGGATTTTTATCGCAAAGGCATCTCGTGGAACCGGTGCTGAAGGGCGGGGCGACCGCCACGATCCTATCCACATTGGGGCTCTCGTCCATAATGATAGGAGTCACCCAAGCCCTTTGGAAATCCACCCCCCGGAATACGCCCAATTGGTACGTGGAAACCGCTTTGGGCATAGGACCGGTAAGGTTATCCTTGGCGCATCTCATGGCGTTCGCGATGTCGATCTCGGCCATAACGCTCATCTACTTATTCTTCAAGGGCGCGCTAATAGGCAAGGCCATCCTGGCGACGTCGGATCTCATAGGCGATCCGGAGGTGGCGGGACTCGTGGGCATAGACGTCGTAAGGACAAGGACGCTCACGTTGATCCTAGCCGGGATTTCGACCGGGGTCGCGGGCACCTTGATCGGAACCTTTTACTACGTTTACCCTTACGTTGGCCTTACTTGGAGCCTGATATGTTTTGTAATAGTGGTACTGGGAGGATTGGGCAGCTTCAAGGGCCTCCTCATAGCGGGGCTCATCGTGGGCGTCCTTGAGGGCTTGGGTAGCTTGGCGCTTGGCGCGGCTTATGGTTATATATTGGTCTATGCGGTCTTCCTCTCAATATTATACCTAAGGCCCAGGGGCCTGATGGGCAGGAGGGCTTGAGGGGATCGGTGGTCCAGATGGGATTCCCTTTGCTGAAGAAATTGGCGTTGATGGCTGCCCCGGGATTGGCGATACCCCTCCTCTTCAGGCTTGCCGGCCAGACCTACGTGGTCTATGTGATAACCCTCATATTCTTTTGGGCCTATCTGGCGCAATGCTGGAACATCGTTTGGGGCTACGCCGGCCTCCTCTCGTTCGGGCATTCCGCCTTCCTAGGCATGGGCGCTTATACCTCAACGATCGTGTTCCTGAATCATGGCATAAGCCCTTGGATTGGCATGTTCGCCGGAGGTGCCGCCGCGGTCCTTATGGCAGTGGCAAT
>JAWCOP010000051.1:0-6134 GCA_038847005.1 Bathyarchaeia archaeon
AAAATATCCCGACATTCCTTGGCGGAGGATATCGGGAATGAGGGATATTTTAATCCACGAATATTTTGGCGTTGATTTGGTTTTAACTTGGAAAGTTGCTAAGGAGGAGATGGCTGAATTAAGGGGGAAAATACTGAAAATAAAAAGGGATTTGGAGGAGAAACGGGATCGCTTTGATCGCCATCGAACTTGCCCATAGGATTTTCAACTAAAGAAGTGGAAGATGATATAAATTCGACCTTAGTATACGGCGTCCCGATGGACCTTGGATTGGGACCTGGCGGAATATTGCCTCGAGCACGCCATGGGCAAGGGGGCCGATTACGCCGAGGTTAGGGCCTTGGATAGGCGGGAGGAGGAGATAATCCTCAAGAACGGGGAGCTCGATGCCTACGCCATCTCCTTCGACAGCGGCTTCTCCGTTAGGATCCTCGCGGGCGGGGGCCTAGGGTTCGCCTCCTCCAACCGTTGGACGAGGGAGGAGGCCAGGGGAGCCGTCGAGGAGGCGCATCGGCTCGCCAAGGCCTCAGGGCGGATGGGCCGAATCGAGTTCGCGGAGGAAGAAGCGGTCGAGGCGGAATGGGGCGTCGGGCAGAGGAAGAGGATAGAGGACGTCCACCCGGAGGAGAAGATAGCGGCCCTCTTGGAGGTCGACAAGGAATTGACTTCCCAAGGGATCAAGGTGATCTCGAGGGCGCTCATTTGCGCGGCCGAGCTCTTGGAGGGATATTTCGCGAACTCCGAGGGATCCAGGATCCGCTCCCTCGTCCCAAGGGTTGGCTTCGTGGCGAGCGGGATAACGGTCTTTGAATCGGGCAGGACGGAACAGATCCCGTTCAAGGAATATGGCCAAAGCGGCGGTTGGGAGGTCCTCGAGGGCTGGGGCCTCGGGGCGGATCTGGCCAGGGAGATAAGGGCCCTCAAGCGCCTGATAGAGGAGGGTAGGGCGATGCGGCCCGGGAGGATGGACGTGGTCTGCGGGCCGGAGGTGGTCGGGATCGCGTGCCATGAATCCTGCGGCCATCCGATGGAGGCCGATAGGATCCTCGGGAGGGAGATGAGCCAAGCCGGGAGGTCCTTCATCCACGGCGGCGGCCCATTTTGGATCGGCTCGAGGATCGGTAGCGAGCTCGTAACGATCGTCGACGATCCAACCATAGAGAACAGCTATGGGTATTACCTTTACGATGACGAGGGGGTTAGGGCGAGGAGGCGGTACCTATATAAAAACGGGGTCATAAACGAGTTCCTCCACAATCGTGAAACGGCCGCCAGGCTCGGCGCGAGGAGCAATGGGTCGGCCCGCTCGATGAACTACGATAGGGAGCCGATTGTGAGGATGGCGAATACCTATCTCCTGCCCGGCGATATGCCGGAGGAGGAGATCTTCGAGGGCATTGAGCGCGGCGTATACATCCGCTCATTCAGCGAATGGAACATCGACGACGTTAGGTTCAACCAGCGCTACGTCGGGAGGGAGGCCTATCTGATAGAGAGGGGGGAGCTCGGGGCCCCGGTGGCGAGGCCGATCGTAGAGGCTACGACCCAAAGCTTCTGGATGGCCGTCGACGCCGTCTCGAGGAACGTTGAGTTCCAAGCGGCGACGTGCGGGAAGGGGGATCCGATGCAGGGGGCCCCGGTCTTCCACGGCGGCCCGATGATAAGGCTGAGGGGGATCCGCGTGGGATGATGGGGGAAATCATCGCCAAGACCGAGGCGATCGTTAGGGAGGCCAAGGCCTTGGGCGCGGATGAGGCCATAGCCAATACGGTCATCGGGAAATATCGCCAAATCAGGTTCAGCAACGATCGGATCGACATAGGCCTCTCCTGGAGGGATTATTCAACGAGCATAATGATCGCTTGGAGGAAGCGGGTGGTCCTCACGGAGATAAAGGACTTCCGAGACGCCTCCGGGGCCGTTAAGCGATTGCTGAGCTTGGCGAGGATATCCAAGGAGAACGCGGCCTACGGCGGCGTGGCCAGAGGAAGGTTCGAGTACGCCAAGCCGATGGCCGATGGGGCGATAGAGCATCTCGAGGACCCCTCCGAGTACATAGAGGAGGCGATATGCGCGGCGAAGAGGGAGGCGGGGGAGGGCGCCGAGACGGGCGGGATTTTGTTCACGAAGTACGAGCGCGCCTTCCTCTCCTCCTCCGAGGGGCCCGAGGGATGGGATGAGAGATCCGCAATCGAGCTCTCGATAAGGGCCTTCTCGCAAAGGGACGCATCCGGCCATGGCGTGGAATGCGGCAATTCGCTTAGGGATTTCGAGCCCAAGAGGGCCGGCGAGAAGGCGGGGGAGATCGCCAGGATGGCCGCCAACCCCAAGGCCGGAAGGGCCGGGAGGTACGACGTGGTCCTCGATCCGTTGTTCTTCGGATCCCTGATGGCCGTATACGGTTCGATGGGCTCGGCCTTTCACGCGATGACACACATGTCCATCTTCGCCGATAAGCTCGGGGGGAAGGTCGCGCCGGAGATCGTTACCATAAGGGACGACCCTAGGGCCTGCTCCGTGAATCGCAGGGCCTTCGACGACGAGGGCGCGCCCGTTAGGGAAACGGTCTTCATAGATCGGGGCGTTCTGAGGACTTTCTTCCACAATACCTCCACAGCCCGCGCCTTCGGGACTGAAACGACGGGCCACGCGGGGATAATCGTCCCGATGCCGTGGAACCTATCGATGGATCCGGGGGATATCGGGAGGGACGAGATGTTGAGCGAATTGAGGAGGGGCCTCTACTTGACCAATACTTGGTATACGAGGTTCCACAATTACGCCACCGGGGATTTCTCCACGATCCCGAGGGATGGGATATTCCTCGTGGAGGGGGGCGAGGTTAAGGAGTCTTGGAAGGGGATCAGGGTGAGCGATAACGCGCTGAGGATCCTATCGAGCATATCGGCCATATCCAAGGAGAGGCAGCGGGTCCATTGGTGGCTCGAGGCGGATCCCCCATCCCTCTCCCCCTACGTCCTGATCGAGGGCGTCCGGGTAACTAGGCCGGATTGATCCTTCGATCGCCAAAGCGCCCTCAGGCGTATTTCGCCGCG
Organism: Bathyarchaeia archaeon; assembly: GCA_038847005.1. GTDB lineage: Archaea > Thermoproteota > Bathyarchaeia > 40CM-2-53-6 > CALIRQ01 > CALIRQ01. The sequence goes on from JAWCOP010000051.1 coordinate 3,057, forward strand.
ATGCCGATCACTCCGCCGAGGAGCGCCAAAAGGCCCCCGATCCCCCCGGCTATGGCCCCGATTATTATCAGCACGATGCCCCACGCCGGATCGGGCAACCTCTTGGCCCCGATCAGGGCCACCACGCCGCAGATCAGGGCTATTATGGCCCTATGGGATACTTGGATGCTCATCAACAGGGGGGCGGTCCACATGGGATGGCCAAAATACCAGATGGCCCCTCCGATCAGCTCCAAGGCTCCGAAGATCACCAGCAAGATGCCCCCGATTATGGAGAGGACGCGCGATATCTCCCTCAGGCTTTCCTTCAATCCCAAATGCCTCCCCGAGTGGCCAAGGGGGCCTCGCGGAATTAAAAATTTTCCGCTTTAGAGCAACCTGAAGTCCTCCTTGATGGTCGTCAATATGACGTGCGTATTCGTCCTTTCCACGAAGGGCAGCGCTAGGAGGCCCTTGGTGAACTTGCTCAATTCCTCCCTCCTCTTGAACTTGGCGATGACGATCGCGTCGACGTCGCCCGTCACATCGTAAACGGCGCAGGCGTTCGGGAGCTTCGCCACCTCCCTCTCGACCTCGAGCAATCTGCCCCTCGAAACCGTCAGCTCCGTTATGGCCGTCAATTGATAGCCCAATTTCTCATGGTCCAAGATGGCCGTATAGCCCTTTATCACCCCCTCCTCCTCCATCCTCCTGACCCTCGATAGGACCGTCCCGACGGAGCTCCCGACCTTCTTGGCTATTTGCCTAAAGGAGAGCCTGGAATCCCTCAGGAGCTCGGCCAATATCTTCAAATCCAGCTCGTCAAATTCCATATGTCCAAGCTTCCCCCTATTCTTTTAACGGATGTATCGCGCATATTTAAACAATGGGCCAGATCGGAGGGCCGGGCGACGGGATCAGGGCAACGGGGGCGGGATCAGCCTCCTCTCCTCCGGGCTCAGCCCCGCCCATTCGAGGAACCCCTCCGAGGGCCTCATGGCCCGATAGAGCTCCCGCCTCCTGCACTCCAATAGGTTCCTCCCCTCCCCGATCAACTCATTGGCCGTCATCACGACGTTCCCATTCGAGGCCGCGGCCTCGAGCGCGGGCCTCAAGCGCCCCTCCCAACCCTCATCCCTGAGGAGGTGGTGGTCGACTACGACCCTCGGCACCCTCCCGCAGATCGTCGCCAGGTTCCTCAGGCCCCTCTCGATCGAGGCCTCCCCCACGCCATATCCGGCCAAATAGGTCGGCGGCCCCCCTATGATGAGGAGATCCGGGGCCTCGGATAGGATCGCCTCCATCGTGGAATCCGAGGACGGCCCTTGGACATCGGAGGCGAACATGAGCTTCTGCGCATCGTATTCCACGGTGGCCATTAGGACCCATCCCAGCCGCCCCCCCTCCTCCCCATGCGGAACGGGATTGGAGAACCTCAGGCGGGTGGAACCGAACTCGAAGGCCCTCCCATCCGCCACCTCAACCCTTTCGGCCACATCCTCTACGAACCCTTGGAAGAGCCAGCCGCGCCTCCTCTGGCTGAAGTTTATCGAGTTCCTGAAATCCTTTAGGTATACCTCCTTACCCTCGTATATCCGCCTCGATTCGTCCTCGGAGCTCCAAAGCCAAACGAAATCCGTGAAATTGGGCGTGTAATGATCATGGTGATAATGGGATACGGTGATTATTTGGGCCCTCCTCGAAAATTCCCTTATCCTCTCCCGGCTGCGGCTGAGGGCCTCGTACTCCAACGGATGCGGCAGCAGCGATTGCCTCGGCCCCAGCGCCGCCCCAGCGTCGATCAATATCCCCACATCCGGCGTTTCGACGAAGGTGCACATGGACCTGACCCCGAGGCTCTCGAAGGCCAAGGGGAGCGCCCTTATCCCATCCATCCCAAGGGATCTGGGCCGGGTTCGCGTTTAAACTTTTATTTGGGCGCGGCGAATGGTTATGGAGGTGGGCGATGACGAGTCTGGCCAGAATGAGCGCGGATGATTGGGATCTTGAGTGCGCTGGAGCTCACCCCGATGAGGGCGGGCGAAGGGCGCCGCATCCACGCCCCGCTCCTTAAAAATTCAGCCTCCCACCCGAAATGGGCCCATTTTTGACTCATTTCGGCCGGGATTTGATTTATTTGATTTCGTTTGATTTCATTCAAGATTTCAAGATGGCCCCTTTTTCCGACCCTCCCCCCATGGGGGGCTACGGCGTTATAAAATTCAAGCGGCGGGGCAAGGGGCCGATCCGAATTGCCGCCCAGCCCTCATTAACGCCCTTATTATTTATTCCGAAAGGAATCATTAACACAGTATTATATTAATATTGGAATGAATGCCTTAACCAAGTTATTTGGGAGGTGATGAGGGCTCATATCGGGTTTGAGGTGTAGGGAATGCGGCTCGGAACATGAGCCGGCGAGGCTATCGGTCTGCCCGGATTGCCTCGGGCCCCTCGACGCTTTCTACGATTATGGCGGAGTGGATTGGGGCGAGGCCTTGCTATCGCGGAGGCCGAGGAGCCTTTGGAGATACCGCGAGCTATTGCCATTGCTGGACTACGGGAGGGCCGTGGACTTGGGCGCGGGCTTGACGCCCTTGCGGAGGGCCGATCGATTGGCGAGGGCCTTGGGCCTTAGGGAGGTATATCTAAAGGACGACACGGTCAACCCGACTTATTCCTTCAAGGATCGGCCCGCATCGGTGGCCGTTTCCAAGGCCTTGGAGCTCGGGTACGGGGTCGTGGGCTGCGCCTCGACGGGCAATCTGGCGGCCGCCACGGCCGCCCACGCGGCCAAGGCGGGCCTCCCTTGCTACGTATTCATCCCCAAGGGCATAGAGGGGACCAAGATATCCCAGGCCATAGCCTATGGCGCTAGAATCGTCCGCGTGAACGGGACCTACGACGAGGCGAACGCGGTGGCCTCGAGGGCCGCCGAGCGCTTCGGGTGGGCCCTCGTGAACATAAACGTAAGGCCTTACTATGTGGAGGGATCGAAGAGCTTGGCCTTCGAGGTATGCGAACAGCTCGGATGGGAGGCGCCGGATCACGTAATCGTCCCGATCGGGAGCGGGGCCCTATTGAACGCCATAGCCAAGG
>JAWCOP010000052.1:0-6116 GCA_038847005.1 Bathyarchaeia archaeon
GCTGCACAATGTGCGCACCGGCTCGTGGCTGATCGAGCGCATGACCATCGCCGGAAACTAAAAACCGCCCGGCGCACAGAGAGCGCGGCGAAACTGGACGATCCTCCAGATCACCACGAAGCCGACGCAAGTCCAGTAGCGCTGGGTGGCGATGTCGTCGATCCAAGCAAGGGCGCGGTGGTGATGGATTGCGCCTGAACAGCTCTCGGTGCGATCTTCGCCGGGATACCGCCATCAGGCCCGCGGTCGCCCATTAGGACCCTAACTTGTTCTCGAGTAAGCGGGCCGCGAAGGTAGCTCATTGCCCAACGCGTCTGGAATACGATCGGGGCTTCCTCGCGCACGTTATGAAGTAAGAAGACCCGGTTTTTTAGGCTGGAGATGATCCGATCTATCTTCTCACGATTTAGCCTCTGGCTAGCTTGGGCGCTTGCGCTTTCAAGCCCATCCAGCAATCGGGCCTTATCCCGTTCGGCCTGTAGCCTGCCGATGAACCAGATCCCCGCGTTCGTCAGTCCCTTATAATCCAGATCTACGGGGTTCTGGGTAGTGAGGATGATGCCAAGGCCGAAAGCCCTCGCCGTCTTCAGCAATGTTAGCATGGGTTGCTTGCTCGGCGGGTTTGCAACGGGCGGGAAGAACCCGAATATCTCATCCATGTAGAAAAGGGCGCGCAAGCTCGTGGTGCCGGGCTGGGCGCGCATCCAAGTTATGAGCTGATTGAGAAGCATGGTCACGAAGAACATCCGCTCCGAGTCGTTCAGATGGGCTATGTAGAAGATGGAATGGCGGGTCTTGCCATCCGGGGTGTATAGGAATCCCGGTATGTCGAGTGGCTGGCCCCTCAACCAAGTTTGGAAATTTGGCGCCGCGACGAGGCTATTGAGCTTCATTGCCAACTCAAAGCGATCCTTTGGGGGGTAGAATGTATCGACGTCGAAGACGCCCAGTTGGCGAATTGGCGGATTCTGAATGGAGAGGATGAGCTTCGTTAGGTCCAAGTCTTCCCCCCGGCGCCAGAAGTATTCGAACAGATTCGCTAGGAGGATATGCTCCCTAGAACGAACTGGATCCGCCTGAACTCCAACTAGAGCCAACAGCGCGCTGACGGTTCCCTGCACGCGTTCGCGTAACAACTCCGCATCGGTTTCCCAGCTGAGAGCTGGCGCGGCGAAGGATTGCAGAATTGATACGGGTACGCCGGCATCGCTCCCCGGCGTGTAGATCACATAATCCACAGAGTCGCGGAGCATCCGAATCCTGGATCCGCTCTCGCCCCATTGCGCCAATCCATTGCGCCACAACTCTGCCTGCTGGCTGGCGTACTGGTCCGGGTCCAAGGATTTTCTGCGAGCATCGTCCTCATTGATCCACGGTCTAAAATCTTCGGGGCGTAATTCGGGAAAGGTGAGGAGAAGATTGGTGATATCGCCCTTTGGGTCTACGATTATTGCCGGCACATGATCGATCGCCGCTTCCTCAAGGATAGTTATGCATAGCCCAGTCTTACCGCTCCCAGTCATGCCAACGCAGAGCGCATGGGTCGTCAGATCTCTCGCATCGAGCATAATTATTCTGTCGAGCAAGCGGTCCTCAGCCAGATCGTACTCTTTTCCCAAGTAGAATGAGCCGAGCTTTTCGAAGTCCAAGGTCCCGCTCAGTCGTTGCGGTTCAGGCTTACGAGGAAGCATGGATCCAATATCTTAGGTGTCGCGATCCAATATTTTAATCTTGCTATCGGCTGAACATGTGGTTGATCAAAGCTCGTCACCTCTTTCACTAGAGCGGCAGGGCGGCCGCATCGATCTAGTAACAACATAATCCCCAGAAGTGCTCGCAACCACTGGCCATAAAACCGATGGGAACGAGGGCAATTTTCGCCAAGACGACGAAGCCAGCAGGCAACTACTGCTACAACTTAAGTTTTGGGATCCATGGGCTTCTGCTATGCGCATGGTGCAAGCTCTATCGCCCTTTGGGTCTGGACCATTAGGGCAAATCTGATCATTATGTATCCATTGGCCTAGGATGCGCCTATTATCCTCGGCGATCGCATAATCCAGAAGTCGCATAAAAGGGGAAGATTGCTGGAAAAGCTCGAGAAGCTATCTCATCGCTTCTTCGAGCCTTTTGCTCACCGCCTCCCAATCGACCAAATTCCAGAAGGCCTCGACGAACTTCGCCCTCTCGTTCTTATAATCCATATAGTAGGCGTGCTCGAAGACGTCTAGGACCATCAATATTCGGAACATCGGATAGACGTTCGCGTTGTGCTTTTCTATCTGCATTATGATCGGCCTATTGGTTTGCCGGCACCAAGAGAGGGCGGCCCAGCCCGATCCCTCGACGCTGATGGCGGCTTGGGAGAATTCCTTCTTGAACCTCTCAAAGCTCCCGAACTCGTTGGCTATGGCTTCGCCTAGGGCTCCGCTTGGCCCCTTGGCCCCCCTAGGCGGCGCGAGGTTCCCCCAAAATAGGGAATGCAGGACGTGCCCGCCTATGTTGAAGGACAACTCCTTCAGGGTGGCCTTGATATCCAATTCGGCCCCCTCCCTCCTGGCCTTCTCAAGCCTTTGGAGGATGGCGTTGGCTCCGTTCACGTAGGCTTGATGATGCTTCGTGTGATGCACCCTAAGCTGATCCTCGGACATATGGGGCATTAAATCCTTATAGTCGTAGGGCAGGGGAGGTAGGGAATAAAGCCTCTCCGATCCCATACGCGATCCCGGAGGGTATATTCTACATCGGCGTTTTATGCTTTTCGGTTAAGCGATTGGAATGGGGCCCCCGCGGGCGCTCCAAATGGTGCCTATTCATACGCCATTTGTTTCAATACTTCCTTCGGGGCCCCTTCGCCCTCAAAGCCTCCGGGTTCAGGAGGTTCTCTGGGAGCCCTCCGCTCAAGACCCTGATCGCCTCCCGGGCTGCCCTCTCTTGGAGATCCCTCAAGGCCCTCTCCGAATACCAAGCCACGTGGGGCGTGATTATTACGTTGGACAAAGTCAACAGGGGGTCCTTGGGATCGGGCGGCTCCTCCTCCATCACGTCCAAACCCGCGCCGGCTATCCACCCCTCCTTTAGGGCCTTGTAGAGGGCCCTCCCATCGACGACCCTCCCCCTACCGGCGTTCACGAGAACCGCCGTGGGCTTCATCATGCGGAGTTCCTCCTCGCCGACCAAATGGAACGTCTCCTCGGTAAGGGGAAGGTGGATGCTCAGGGCATCCGCCTTCCTGAAGAGATCCTCGAATCCAACCGGCTCGGCGCCGGAGGCGAGGATCTCCCTCGGATCCCTCCTGGGATGGTAGGTTATCACATTCATTCCGAATGCCGCCTTGGCCTTCCTGGCGACCTGTTGCCCGATCCTCCCGAAGCCCAGTATCCCCAAGGTCAGCCCATCCAAGGCCGGGAGGGGCAAGGCGGAGTGCCATTCCCCCCACCTCCCCGCCTTCGCTAGGCCATCCAGGGCCGGCAATTTCCTTAAAAGGGCCAACAAAAGGGCGATCGAATGGTCCGCCACCTCCTCCCCCCCGAACCTTGGGACGTTCGCGACCATTACGCCCATCTCCGTCGCGGCCCTTAAATCGACGTTATCATATCCGGCCCCATGCCTCACGATGAGCTTCAATGATCCGAGGCTCGAGAGGACCCGGCGGGTTATGGGGGCATAGGTAACCATCAGGACATCCGCCCCGTTCCCCGCCCTCAGGACATCCCCTTCGGATCTACATTGGTGGATCTCGCATTCGGCCCCGAAGCCCTCCAATAGGGCCTTCTCATATTCCATCGTGGGATAGACGTGATCGGTGATCACGACCTTTGGGCGCCCTCGAGCCAACACGATCCCCGAGCCCCGCCTATTGGGCGGGGATGCGCAAAAAACTTACCGTGGTGGTCCCGCGGGCCGGATTTCCACGGGCCCCCGGCCCGATTTGAACCAGCGACACTCCGGTTTCTGTCGCCTGATAGGCTTGATCAGCGCACGCCCCCGTTGGCGCGCGCCTACAGCCTCTCCGCCGGCCGCTTCGGCCGGCTCGGAAGCTCTACCAGGCTGAGCCTACGGGATGCCTCGGGCACCTTACCGCGGGATCCGCGGGACCGAGGAATGGGTGGGGGATATCGGGCATAAAATTTTTGCGTTCCCGAGCCCTCGGGGACCTCATTCTGGCTTGAAGGACCGCGGCCCGCGAGCCCCTCCGGCGCGGGTTTGGCGCCCCTCGCCAAGGGATTCTGAAATCCCTTTTGGGCGGGATTTGAACCCGCGTCGTGCGGGCGACAGCCGCACATACTAGGCCGGGTTTTACGGTACTTTCAGTACCCCTATACTACCAGGGCCCTTCGCCCAGGGCGGGGAATGATGCCGCCTGAGTCGATTAAAAAATATTGCGGAATCCCTTGGCGATAGCCCCGGCCCTCCTTTAGGGCTTCCTCCCCCTGAGGTAAAGCAACCTATTCGCGGCGTTGATGATCGCCTCCACGCCGGCCATAACTATGTCCTCCCTAACGGCCCTCGTGGAAACGAGCCTCCCGCTCTCGTCGGCCAACTTCACTATGACGTTCGCCAAGGCCTCCGTGCCGCCGGTTATGGAATCAAGCCTGAACTCCACTAGGTCGAACGCCGCGACCTCGGAGACCACGTTCTTCACGGCCTTTATGGCGGCATCTATGGGGCCGACGCCGAAGTGGGAACTCCTATATTCCTTCCCATCGATCAACAGCCTAACGGTCGCGACCGGCGTGGTCCTGTTTCCGGTAACCACGACCAAGTCCTCGAGCCTTATCCTCCTCTCCTCGGGGGGTAGCGAACCGGTCAGGGCCTCCGCCATGCTCGCTAGGTCCGCATCCGTTACCTTGCCGCCCTTATCCCCTATCTCCTTCACCTTCGCCAAGATCTCGTCCAATTGTTGCTTGGTGAGCGAGAAGCCCATCTCGCGCAACATCTCCTCCACCCCATGCCTCCCGGCGTGCTTGCCGGCCACGAGCCTCCTCGATCGGCCGACGAGCTCCGGGCTTATCGGCTCATAGGTATCGGGGGACGATATCACGCCGTGCGTATGGATCCCGCTCTCGTGGGCGAAAGCGTTGCTGCCTACTATTGCCTTATTCGGCTGAATGATGATGCCCGTCATGGAGGAGACCATCTGGGAGGTCCTATAGAGCTCCCCCAGCTTTATGTTCGTTGGGATGCCGTAAAGGACCTTGAGGCATACGGCCAGCTCCTCCAAGCTAGCGTTGCCCGCCCTCTCCCCCAGGCCGTTTACGGTCGCGTGGATCTGCTCGGCCCCCGCCTCGACGCCGGCGAGGGAATTGGCGACGGCCAGCCCCATATCGTTGTGGCAATGGACCGATATCGGTATCCGGACCTCCTCCTTCAACATCCTTATGAGCTGGAACATGGCCCTCGGGACGGCGAATCCCACTGTATCCGGCACGTTTATCCTATCGGCCCCGGCCCCCTCGACAGCCTTATACACCTCCAACAGAAAGCCCCAATCGCTCCTAGTGGCGTCCTCGGCGGAGAACTCCACGACCACGCCCCTCGACTTCGCGTATTCCACCGCCTCCACGGCCTTGGCCAATACCTCCTCCCTGGTCATCTTGAGCTTCTTTGCCATATGCACCTCGGAGGTGGCTATGAACGTATGGACGCAATCCACGCCGCAATCCACCGTCACATCTATGTCCTTCTGAACGGCCCTGGCCAATCCGCAAATCTCCGCCTCGAGGCCCGCTTCGGATATCATCTTGACCGCTTCCATCTCGCCCTTGGAAGTTATCGGGAAGCCCGCCTCTATTACATCGACGCCCAGGGCATCGAGTTGCTTGGCTATGGCCAATTTCTCCTCAGGGGTGAGCGATACCTCGGGCGTTTGCTCGCCATCCCTTAACGTGGTGTCGAAGATGTAAACCCGATCCGGGAGCCGGGTGCCATCCTTCAAATAATCCCTCCAAGCCAAGGCGGAGCCCTTCCGAAGGTTCTATCTAAGCGAATATTTTGTTGGTCAGCTCCTTTAAAAACCAACCGGGGAGGGCCCTAGCACGTCAGATGGAGAGCCGCGAAGGTCCTTTTGGCCTTTGAGAACTCGTTGTAGGCCTTGCAAGCCTCGGGCGTCCTCT
>JAWCOP010000053.1:0-5986 GCA_038847005.1 Bathyarchaeia archaeon
GCGCAAGCGCTCAGGGATCGGATGGAGGTGAGGATGGTCGCCCAAACGGTCTTGGGGAGGATCGTCAGGCGGATGGGCTGCACGACCATAATGGTGGAGGAGGTCCCCATCGGCGAATCCAAGATTGGCTTCGGCGTGGAGGAGTTCGTGGCCGACGGAATCATGAGGCTCAGGGCGGGCGAAGTGGACGGTCGCCTCCTAAGGGACTTGGAATTGGTGAAGCTGAGGAGCACGGAGCTCATCGAGCGCAGGCTGGCCTTCACGCTCAAGGGTGGCTTCAGGGTCTTCGCGTCCTTCAAGCCGAAGCCCATCGAGGAGCGGAGGCGCTTCGAGCCCATCCCGGATCCGCCCGGCCGCTTCTCCACGGGCTCGAGGGATTTGGATCTGGCCCTAAGAGGAGGCGTGCCGAGGGGCTCCATCGCGCTCCTAGAGATAGCTGAAAGGATTTCGACGCTCGAATATCACCTCCTCATAGGCCCGATGGCCCCGGAGTTCGCATCCCAAGGGAGGGGCGTAGTGGTCGTCCCAAGCATTGGGATCGACGCCGAGATCCTAAGGGGCGTTGGGAGGGCCTATGGCGCAACCGAGGATGAGTTCAACCGCCTCATAAGGATCGTGTATTTGGGCATTCCGGAACCGGAGGAGGCATCGCCGAGCATAGTGGCCTTCAAGGGGAGGGATTGGGAGGAGGACTTGAAGGGGGTCGTTAAGGTGGCTGATGAGCTCAGGGCCAAGACGGGGCAACCGAATCTATGGATCGTGGGCTTGGATACGCTGGTGGATTGTTATGGAGAGGATATATGCGAGAGGATCATGAACTATGCGGCCATCGTTATTCGAAGGAGGAAGTCGATGCTCTTTGCCTTATTGAAGGCTGGCCGAAAGCAATTGGCCAAAAGGCTCAGCCCGATCGCCGATATTTACCTCCGCCTCATCAGGGAGCATGGCTGCCCGTTGCTTTATGGAATCAAGCCTAGGACGGGCCTCTACGCGGTTGAGATGGACGTTGAGAAGGGCCATCCTTTGCCCAAGCTAACGCCGATAGTATGAGGGAGGCGGGGGGCGTGGACGATTTTGAGAGGGCCTTGGCGGAGGCGGTCGATGAAACCCTCCTATACATGGGCGATAGGGTTAGGCTAGCCCTTTATTCCTTTTTGAGGAAGCATTACGGCATCGAGGAGGATCGCATCCCGTCCAAGCTAGATGCGTTCGAAGGGGGCCTGAGGAGCGTCTTCGGCGATGGGGCGGATATACTCTTCAGGATGATCGCCCGTAGGCTTTACGGGAAGCTCGGCATACCCTTCGAGGGGGGATCCGGCGGGGGCTTGCGGGATTACGTGGAGCGGGCTAGGGCTGCGATGGCGAACCGGGGCCTAGCCCCATAAGCCGCGCATGACCCGAACGGCATTGAAGCGGCGATCGAGCCCCTCGCCCATTTCGGAACTGGGCTCGCATAGCCAAGGCCAAGCGATGGGGGCGCCTTCCGCTACGCCCCGCTCCCTACGATGACCTCCCTGCCCTCGATTATGGCCCTCGCCAGCTTCTTCCTGGTCCCGTCGACCAGCCTCCAAACGGTGTTTCTAGAAACTCCCATCCTTTCCCCGGCCGCCTCGAACGAAAGCCCCTCCAAATCGATCAGCCTCAGGGCCTCGATCTAGGGGGCGAGGTAAAGAGGGCCCATGTGGATATCTAGGGGGCGAGGTAAAGCGCGTGGAGGTGGCCCGAAACCCCGGCGCCCCGCTGGGCCATGGGAAGGGGCCGGTCGCCGCCAAGCATTTGGCGGATATGGGCGTGGGGATGGCGATCTGCGGGGAGTTCGGTCTTGGCGCATCAACGATGCTCGAGGAGCTCGGGATAAAGAGGGCGATCGTTGAGCCGGGGAAAAGGGTCATCGATGCGCTGAAGGAAGCGGAGTCGATCCAGTAATGAGCGCCCAGCAATGGAGGAGGTGGGGCAGGGGGTTCGGAGCTGGCGCTGGGCAGGCGATGGGCGCCGGCGGGGGGTTTGGGTCTAGGGCCGGTTGGGCCGGGCCTTGGCCCGGAGCCGGTCCCTTCTCCTATTTGCCGCCTTGGCAAAGGCCGGGCTGGGTATATGGGAGGGGCGCGATCGCTTGGAACGCGCCCCAAGGGCCATCGCATGCCCAGCAAGGAGCTCTGCCCCCCGCTCAACAAGGCTTCCCCATTCCATACCACGGTAGGCCCGTTGCTCCGATCGCTCTTCAAGCGCCCTTCGCGAGGCCTCCGGCCCACATGGATTGCGCTTACTTCAACGGTGGTATATGCGCCCTGAGGGGGATGCCGATTCCCGCCAACGGAACGGCCTGCCCTAGCTTCGCGCCAAGGATCCAGCCGTTGTGAAAGCATTCGGAAAAGCCGCTCATAAGTTCCCCTTTTTACTCCCATAGAATGGGCCTGCCCAATCCGGGGCGATCGGGTTTTATAAGCCATCCCGCCCCATGGGATGGCCGATCGCGATGTTGGCATCGAAGGATCCCTTGGGGGGCAAAATCAGGTTCCTGATACCGCTCGCGATCCTCGCATCGGCCAAGGCGTTGGCGATCCTTTGGATCCATTCCCTCTTGGGGGGCAAGGGATGGGTCTGGGCCAGGACTTGGGGGAGGCTCGGCCCCCCCGAGGGGAGCCCGGCCTACCTCTTCTGCGGCTTCGATAGCGGATGGTACGTCGACGTTGCCAGGAACGGGTACGCATATCCGAAATACGTTTTCATGCCCGCCTACCCGGCCCTGATAAGGGCCCTCGGGGCGATCATCGGGGACTATTGGTGGGCCGCCATAGCCATAGCTTGGGCAGCATCGTTCGCATCGATCCCCCTCTTCCAAGCGGTGGCGGAGCGCTATATGGATAGGGTGGAGGCGATGTGGGCAACGCTCCTGATGGCCTTCTTCCCGCACGTATTCGCCTTCACCTCGGTCGCCTACTCGGAGCCGCTATTCCTCCTCCTTTGCTTGGCGGCTTGGCTCGCCCATCTGAGGGGCAAAGGGCCCCTATCGGCGGCGGCTATGGCCATGGCCGCCCTCTCAAGGCCATATGGCGTTATGATCGCGATCCCGGTGGCCCTCGACATGCTCGAGCGGAGGGCCCTCCGGAGGCTCCCGTGGTTGGCCGCGCCCTTGGGCTCCTTGGCCCTATGGGCCCTCTTCTGCCACTTCTCGGCGGGCGATTGGATGGCCACCCTCAGGCATCAGGAGTATTGGGCCAAGCTGGGCATGCCCTATGGCCTCATCGGGTCCTACCTCTGGGGCGCCGTTTCCATGGGCGAGCGATCCCCGCTCGCGAACTACTACCTCATAGCGTTCGTCGCCATAATGGGCTATTTGGCCCTTTCATCGACGAGGGCCGATTGGAGGCTGGGCGCCTTCGCCTCGGCGGGCTATTTGGCCCTGCTGGCGATCGGGACGCTGCCATCCCTATCCAGGTTCCTATCGTTCCTCTTCCCGATATGGCTCTCGGTGAGGCTCAGGAACCATATCGCCGGGGCCGCGGCCTTGGCGATATCCTTCCCATTCGGGCTAGCGCTTTGGATATGGTTCCTCCAAGGCGCATTGGTGGGCTGAGCGCCGAAATAGCCTTTGAATCACATTCGCGCATAGCGGGGCTCGGGAAAGCCTTTTTACCATGCGCCCGCATAACGCCAAGGAGCGATCGAGGATTCGAGGCAATGCTCCCGATAAGGGATGAGAACCCATCGAGGATCTTCCCGTTCGTCAATTGGGCCATAATAATCGCATGCGTCCTGATATTCCTATGGACCGCCTCGCGCGGCCAATCGGGCTTCGAGGCGATCGTGGAGGCGTACGGGCTATCCCCGTCCGAGATATTGCGCGGGGCCGCGTTGCAAACGTTCCTCACGTCGATCTTCCTGCACGGCGACCTCCTCCACCTGCTAGGGAATATGCTCTATCTATACATATTCGGGGATAACGTCGAGGACATGTGCGGCCATTTGGGCTATATCGCCTTCTATTTGCTCTGCGGCATATTGGCCTCATTGGCCCACATCCTGACCAATTGGGGCTCCCCCATCCCGGCCATAGGGGCCTCGGGGGCGATATCCGGGGTATTGGGCGCCTACGTGATCCTCTTCCCGAGGGTCAGGATCCTGACGGCGATACCCTTCGGCCCGTTCTTCAGGATCGTCTACGTCCCTGCCTATCTCGCCATCGGGCTATGGTTCGTGTATCAATTCCTATTGGCCCTTTTCGCCGCCGGATCCGGTATCGCCTATTGGGCCCACGTGGGCGGCTTCATCTCCGGCCTAGCCTTGGCGAAGGCGTTCGCTCGGAGGAGGCATCGCCACCCGCTTTATATCGAATCGTTCTACGCTTGAGGCCGACCCCTCAGGGCGCGCCCGAGGCGTATGCGGATCCCGTGGAACGGGCAACGAAGGCCAAGAAGGGGGGCATCAATATCAGGGATATGAGCCAACCGATCCAAGGGATGCTCCCGATCGCCGAGAAGATGAGGGCTATTGCGAACATCGCGATGAGCCATATTATGTAATCCCCCCATCCCACCCTCCCTATGATCCCGACGATCTCGCCGAAGGCGAAAGCCTTAACGAACCTGCCGGTCCTTACCATATGGGCTATCCCCATGGCCGCCACTATGGCTATGAGGAAGGCCGCGGCGATGCCGATCAGGAGCGCTATTCCCGCGAAGCCGGCCGTCGGCCAAGCGGCCCAACCGGGGCGCGGCCCGAGCCCCATCATCCCGCGGCCGATGACCCATCCCAGGAACGCGAAGGCCCCGATCCCGAGTATGGCCATCGGGATGATCATGTAGATGAGGCATGCCGCGAAGACCTTCAACCCGGACATCCATAAGCCCATGTAATCGGCCAACTTCGGCGGCTCCCTCGATCCGGGGGCCTCCGATATGATCCTCGCCGCGTAGCCAATGGCCACGAAGTTCAAAATGGGGATCGCCCCGAGGATTGCCAATGCGATCCACCTCCCCGCATCGTCGGCCATCCCCTTGGAATATTCGAAGGCGTCCCTGAGGTTCTCGCTCAAATCCAAGCCCAACGCCCGCATAGGATTGCCTCAGATCGCTTTAAAAGATTTGATATCCGATGGCCAATCCCATATCGGAGTTTTTATGAAAAGGTCCATTCGCAAATCGCCCTCTCCATGGGGATGGCGATTAAGGATTAAAAATGCCGAACCCCGCATCCGGAACCCATGCCAGGTGGGCAAGGGGGTAGGAAGATACCCCGGACGATGGCGACGCAGCATCCGGATAACGCGTGCCTTTGCGAATGGATCGGCGACGAGGTAATAGAGGGGGATGCGGAGGTCCAAGAAGCCTATCTCGCGTATAAGGAGTTCGGTTGCCAGGAGGTCATGTGGGATTCGGAGGGGAAGGACGTCGATACGAGGGTCGTGAGGAAGCTCCTATCGAAATACGGGGATTATTTCAGGGAGCATCCGCTCGGGGAGGACGTCTTCCTCACCTATAGGATCCCGAATCCCAGGATCGAGGGCGCCGAGAGGAAGATAGTTTGCGAAACCCTCCAGAACATCCCGGTCGCGTACGACGTGGCATCGGCCTTCTACGAGAGGGAGGCGATCCCGATATTCGAGGTGATACTCCCTTTCGCAAAGGAGGGGAGGGAGCTCCTCTGGCTCCGGAATTACTATGAGAAATGCATAGCGGCCGATGGGGACGCGGAGCTGAACGGATCCCTGAGGGCCGAGGATTGGTTGGGCCCGTTCAAGCCCAAGAGCATAGAGGCGATCCCGCTAATCGAGGACCTCGATAGCCTCTTGGCGATCGATAAAATAGTTTGGGAATATGCGGAGGCCTCGAGGCCGAGCTACGTCCGGGTCTTCATCGCCAGATCCGATCCGGCCCTGAACTACGGCCTATTCTGCGCGGTCGTCTTGGCAAAGTTGGCCATTTGGAAGCTGAAGGCCTTGGAGGAGGCGAAGGGCATCGCCATGCACCCGATCCTCGGCGTGGGAAGC
>JAWCOP010000054.1:0-5944 GCA_038847005.1 Bathyarchaeia archaeon
CTTCCCCGATGCCAAGGCCGCCTCGAGCCTCACTTGCGCAAGGCCCCCCCGTTCCAGCTCCTCCAAAACCATGGGGACCGAGTAAACCTCGCCCTCTATTTGGAGAGGATTCAATCCGGAGATGAGCGCGCACGTATCCAGCACGAAGCTCATATCCCCTCTCGCTTTCCCCTCGAGATTATGTTCGGCAAGTTCTTCATGAAGAACGGCTTTTGGAACCTGACGAATGCCGCCTTATGGGGGGATTGCTTTATGGATACCTTCGAGGAGGGCTTAAGGTTGCGCTCATAGCGGCCGTCTGCTATGATCACGGTCTTGATCGCCGGCGATGGGACCTTTATGTCCAGCTCCTTCTCCGCCGAAACCACTATCGATCCTATGGGATCCAGCGGGCATATGAAGGTCAGCAGGAAGGAATTGAGCGACGTATCCACTATCGGCCCACCCGCCGATAGGGAGTGCGCAGTTGAGCCGGTCGGGGTTGCCACTATAAGGGCATCCGCCCTCGTCTTTATTATGGATTGATATTCTTGGTAGATCTCGAACGTTAGCATTTTGGAGGGTATGGCCGGCGCTATGAGGGCATCGTTCAGCGCATCGATTATGTAATCTCCGTTAACGAAGATCGAGATCTTGCTATGCCTCTCTATGAAGCATTCGCCACTCAGGCATTTATCGACGGCCGGGATCGCATCCTCGGGATCCACCTCGGTAAGGTATCCCCTCCTACCCATGTTTATCGCGAGTATGGGGATTTCGGGATTGGGCAAAAGCATGCAGGTCTTCAGGACGGTCCCATCCCCGCCGATCGTCACGACTAGGTCCACATCCCCCATGTTCGATAAGCTCCTGCCGCCTTGGAGGGCCTTCCTGCGGGCGAAATCCGACTCCGGGATTGCCTTAACCCCGGCCCCGATGAGGTGGTCGTAGAGCCTCACGGCCAGCTCCGTGGCGCCCTCCTCATCAACCCTAGTCACCAGGCCAACCCTTTCGATCCCCTTCAAGCCCGGACACTTCGGGAGGGTTATCTTTAGGGGGTTTTATATAACTGAAGTGGTCGAAGGCGAGCCCCCAGATATATTTTATATTATACCCCCACGAGGCGATAAGGGGTTGGAAAAATGAGCAAACCGGAAGAGGTTGGGAAGCTGAAGGTTGGCCAATATATAGTCATAGAGGACGAGCCCTGCCGGATAATAGAGCTGGAGAAGTCGAAGCCGGGGAAGCATGGATCCGCCAAGGCCAGGATAGTGGCCATAGGCCTTTTCAGCGGGCAGAAGAGGAGCCTGCTGAGCCCCGTCGATGGCAGGGTCGATATCCCGTTGATAGAGAAGAGATCGGCGCAGGTCATATCCGTCGGGGAGGACTCGGTCCAGCTGATGGATATGGAGACCTATCAGACATTCGAGGCCCCCCTCTCGGCGGATGATGAGCTAAGGCCCAAGCTGGCCAGCGGCGTGGAAGTGGAGTATTGGAGCGCCTTGGGAAGGAATAAGGTGGTGCGGGTCAAGGGCTGAGGCGGAGGCGCGCCATCGAACCCGGCATGGGGATGAGAGCGAAGCTCACCGAGCCTATCCGGAGGGCCACTGGATTGGGGGGCTCCATCGAGGGGCGAAGGATGGCTTTCTGGGGAGGGGCCCATGTCCTAGCGGTGGCATTATTGATCGCCATCTTATACTTCTTCCCCGGGGACCTGAGCCTGGGCCAAAGGGTCGCGTTGGCGATAATCCTCTCCATACCGGCCTTCATATTGGCCTCGATAATAAAGGACCTCGCGAAGCGCGATTAGGCCAGCCTCGGCAACCTTATCTCCAAGATCCCCCTCTTGAGCCTCGTTTCCATCCTATCCTTATCCACGGGGACCGGTATCCTCAATACGGCGTGATATGAGTTGAAGCGGCCCATCCTATGCCTGAGGCCCATCTCGTCCAAGCAGATGGGCCTCTCGGTCTTCGCCAGGACCTCCACCACATCGTCTCGGATTTCGATCCTCACGCTCTCCCGGTCCACGTATGGCATGTCGATCGTTATTATCACGTCGGAGGTCCCGACGAATACGTTGGAGAGCGGCTCGATGCATGAGGAGAACTCATCCCAACCGCTCTCGAAGGCCCTCTCGAAGAGCATCTCGGCCCTGCTGAAGTACTCATCCAATATATCGAACAGGCTCCTCCTTCTCCTGTACATCCCCCTCACCCATAAATCGCCGGTATATCGTATTCCTGAGCCTTATTCATCCGGATCATCTCCTCCTGGGTCCTCCTCATGACGTCCCTAGCCCTCAGCCTTATCTCCTCCCCCTTCCTGAGCAGGTCCGAATAATCTATGTTCAAATTCAACAACTTGTTTATGACCTCTATTGTGGCGGCCGCGGCCTCTGGATCCGGATAGTTGAAGAAGGTTTGCGCCAAAAGGGTTATCCCCGGGAGGCCGACCTCGGAGCATCTCTTCAATATCACGGCATAGGCCCCGACCATGTAACCCTCCTCCAAGCTCTCCGTTATGCCGTTCAGATACTTCTCCAAGCCCTTCTCGGAGATCGCGGAGAATACCTTGGGCTTATCCAGATCCTGCCTATTCTGAACGGCCATCCCCCCCATCGATAAGATCATCCTCACCCCCTTCTTGGAGGCCCAATTGACTATCCCCTCGGCCAGCGGGACCACCAAGCCGGCTGGGATCGCCATCTCGGAGAGGATCGCCACGAGGGAGCCCTTGGCGAAGATCCTCACGGAGGGCTTCGGGATGCCCCCATGCAATACCACTATCGGCGGGAACATCTTCGACTCTATGGATCCGACCTCCTCCATCTTAAGGGATGAAACTATATGGGATAGCGCTATCACGCCGACCAAGCCCACGTCCGGCAGGCCCACCATCAGCGTTGAGCCCTTCGGTATCTCGCCCTTCTCGATGAATATCATCTCCTCCTCGCTCAAATGGATCCCCGATTTAGGGCCTTGGGAGGTCCCCCTGAATAATTTTACTGAGGCCCAATCGTTCCCAAGGCGGCCAGAACGGCCTCTATTTGGGCCCTTATGCCCCCCTCGGGCGAGAACCTCCCTTCGAATATGGCCCCCCCTATCGTGAAGGCCCAAGCCCCGAGCTCGGCGCCCTCCCTCACCCTTTCCAAGCTGTTTATGCTACCGGCCACCAACACCGGTATATCCAAGGCCCCTATGACGGCCCTCATGAGGGCCACCGGATCGCCCTCATATCTATAGGCCAGCAGGTTCACGCCGTCGGCCCCCCCGGCCTCCTTGGCCTTGGCGTCCTCAACTATCTCCTCCACGCTCCCCCCGAGGAGGCAGGGATGGCCATAGACCCTGCCCACGTATGGGAAATACTTTATCCCGCTCCCCTCGATCGCCCTCATCGTCTCGTCGAAATACGTTCCCCCTATGAGGTAATCCACCCCGAGCTCCTTAGCCATCTCGGCGGATCTGAGGGCGCTATCCTTGGAGCTGCTCACGACCTCTAGGAAGACCTTCTTCCCGCCATCCCTCAATATCCGCAGGAGTTCCCGATATTCCCCTTGCCTTAACCCTATGTCCTTGAACCCTACGAACTCCACGCGGCTGCTCGAGATCCCCCTGGCCACCTCCAAGGCGTTCGGTACGGTCACGTCCCCCCGCGTCAGCATGAAGATGAACTTCGCCAACTCGCTTCACGCACTTTCTCGCCGCTTCCCCATATAAATACCTATCCTAACCCGTCGGATTATCGATGGCATTCATTCCGCGAATATTTTCGGATGGGGGCTTCAAGAAAATGCCGCGGGGGAACTCTTGATCCTTAGCCGCGTTTTGTAAATCGATGCTATGGAATATCGAGCCCAACGATCCTTCCAAGGACTTTGTAAGCCTCTCTGAGCTCATACTCGGGCTTTAGGGTGATTGGGAAGGGAATGGCCCTCCCCTCCCTGCCGGCTAGGTACTCAATTCCTTCGACCAGATCCGGAAGGTTGCGATATGGGAGCGAAAATATCATCTCGTAGTCTTGGGCCAAGGCCCTTCTCCTGTCGCCTTGGCAAGGCAATACGACCTTTGGCTCCCCCTCTTCAACTACCGGCGCTATCGCATAAACGCATGCGGCGTGGCCGGAGAGTTTGCAGACGATATCCTTTCCATTCTTACAAGCGGCCGCCAAAGAAAGTATGGTCAGCTGGGCGGGGTCAACGTACATTATCACAACGTCCGGCACGAAACTCGCTGTCTTAAGCGGGGAGACAACGACGCCGGAACAACTACCCGCTCTCAAGCGTGGGAACTCGAATCTCGCCCAATGCTCGCCCGCTTCCTTAGTCATCACGTCGTCCGGATATCGATTATACCCTTCAAGGAAGAGCTCCGGGGGTTCCGCCATCCCCAAGCCTATGACGGGCTCGAAGCACCAGTTATCCTCCTTCATGAGGGCTAGGACTTTCCCGCTTCTCCTAGATATCGTGAACGCTTGGCAAAGGGAGAGGTGATGGCCAAGATCTTTAAGCGGCCTAACGGATTCCTCAGGAATCCGACCATCCTTTACGAGTTTTAATGCCAATGGGAACGATCTAAGTTTCAAATGATCAATAATTTTTTGACAATATTCTTGTGCTTCCTCCATAACTTTGATTCTCAAAATTTATATTATTAAATCTTATGCTCATACTTTGGATGATGGGCCGCGAGGCTTTCCAAACTTCCCTTACCCGGGGGAATGGCTCATCTGCATTGATCCCTTGGTTCGGCCGATTTATCCTCGAAACTTTTGGAGGGCATGGCGAGGCCAATTTTCATTCCAGATAGTCTTATAAGGGAGGTTTCATGAGTGATTTGCGTGGTAAAATATGGCGTTGAGGCATAATCTATTCGAGTGCACAGCCCCCGAGTTCAAGGAATGGGTTAAGAAGACCGATGTCGTTCTGGTACCGATAGGGGCCATTGAGCAGCATGGGCCCCATTGCCCGATGGGATGCGATGGCATAGAGGCTTGGGTCGCAGCGACCAAAGCGGCTGAGAAGGCGGATGTCCCCCATACGCCATTATTGTGGGTCGGCTATTCGGTCCATCACATGCTCAACCCATCCATAACGCTTAGGGCCGAAACGCTCAGCAACGTCCTTTACGACATCGCCAGGAGCCTCATACACCATGGATTCAACAAGGTCATATTCGTGAATGGCCACACCTCGAACCTGAGGGCCCTAGACCCAGTCCTGAGGAAGATCAGGAACGATACCGGCGCCCTCGTGGCCGTCTACGCAGTTGATTCCGCGAGCACGATACCGCTATACAAGGATTTGATCGAGGGACCGGACGAGCTGCCCGGTTGGCATGGGGGCGAGATAGAAACCTCGGAGATGCTCGCCTATAACCCCGAGCTGGTCCACTTGGAGAGGCTTAGGAGGGAGGGGGTCCCGAAGTTCCCGAAGGCGCCGAAGATCTTCAGCGATAAATTCACCAAGGCCGATGGGCGGATGAATATAATCTTCGAGGGCTACGATGGGATAACCATGCCACTGAGGGACTTGGAGTACATCGAGGAGGGCTTCATGGGGAACCCATTCAGGGGGAGCAGGGAGAAGGGCGAGAAGATCTTCGAGATAGTCTCCTCCGCCCTCGCTAGGTTCATCGAGGAGATCAAGAGGGTTGAGGTGAAGGTCACCAACAGGGAGTTCAAGGAGGCCCTATGAGCCATCATCCCGGCCCGCGCGAGGGCGGGGCTTCATCCCTTTTTTAGCTCATCCCAATTCATCCAATTCATAAGTGGGCGATCTTGGAAAGGCTGGGGAGGCTTCTCAGCGAAAGCGTAAGGAGGATCCTGAGGCGCCCCATCGTAGATGAGGAGGCCGTGAGGGAATTGGTCAGGGATCTCCAAAGGGCCCTGCTCCAATCCGATGTGAACGTTGAATTGGTCCTCAAGGTCTCTAAGGCCGTCGAGGATAGGGCCCTCCGGGAGAAGC
>JAWCOP010000055.1:0-5838 GCA_038847005.1 Bathyarchaeia archaeon
AGCCCGGTCAAGGATCGCCGAGAGCATAGCGGCCTTTCGAGCCGCTGATCGCGGGTTCGAATCCCGCCCGGAAGGGGGATGGCCCAAGCCTCCCCCCGGGAGGCACCATAATAACCGGGGCCCGGCTTGGAGCGCTTTCGCGCTCGATGCGGGGATACCCGAGCCAGGTCTAAGGGGCAGGGCCGCGCCTTGCGCGGTGCTAAGCTTAGGACCCTGTGGCGCAGGCCTTCGTGGGTTCGAATCCCACTCCCCGCACCACGAGAATCCGACTCTCAAAATAGCATGGAGCTCGTCATCAGATCCCGAAGGAGCGCTTCGCATAGCAAGGCTGACTTGCTTTAAGCGCGGAATGCGGAGATTATCCCCTCTCGAATTTCGGCACGATCCCATATTACTTGATCGCATACACGGGAAACCCCTAGACTTAGGTTCTCCGAGGTCCAAGCGTCCTCTGGATCCTGTATAGGAAGTAAGGGATTGCCGCCGCGGACATAGGGCGACCGCCTTAAGCTCGCCCCAAGCGATTCCTCCCTAGAATAGAAGCTCCAAAAGGCCGCAGTAGATACCAGAACCTCGTTCAGAATGATGCATTGGGCCAGATATAGGACGGCCCGGTAGGAGAAAAGACGAGGATATGGAAGAAAGGATCGGGGCCATCGCGCTCCACGATGGCGAGGATCTACTCGCCGATGGTTCTCCCTTCCCTCACCCTGTGGGATTCCCCTATGTCAGGTCCCCGCAGGCGCATTTGACCTCATGCAAGATGCTCAGGAGCTCATCGAACCCGGTCCCCGTTTTCGCCGAAACCATTGGGATGCGCTGCGCTGGGACGACCCTTTGAAGGAGTTCGGATAAGGGAAGATAAATGTCGGACAGCAATCCCCTCGGCTTCATCTTCCGCCTTTGCGAGGCCGGGTTGAGGAGGTAATCCCTGATCCTCCCAGCCTCCCATTCATCCAACAGATCGACCTTATTCACCGCGGTTATCATCTCCACCCCAAGCCTATACCTGACGGCCAGGGAATATAGATAGGCGGCCGGCAGGTCATCGATCCCAATAGTGGCATCGATCAGGAAGATCCCGACGAGGTTCCCCACCCTACCAACGACCTTTGGCCCGGATTCGTGGAAAACGAATATCTCCAATTGCCCCGGGGTATCCATCAGGTTGAAATCCGCCCTCGGGATGGGGATCCTGATCTTGGAGAGCTTCTCCATGGCCCTTATCATCGCCCCATTCGGTCCCAAGCCCTCCCGCTTCATGATCCCACCGATCGTAAATTCGCGCCTGATGTCGTAATCGCATTTGTATGGCAGATATGCGCAACCCGGATCCAGATTCATTAGGTTGACGGAGTATCCCTCGCCCAGCAGATATTTGCCAAACTCTCCCGTAAGCAAGCTCTTCCCGGAGCCGGCCGGTCCTAGGATCATTATGTTCATGTCCATCGGCCCTCGGGGATCCCGGGCCTTATCAACCTTCGCCGATCCGCGCGCCATCCAATGGGCCCCAGATGCCCGGGGCGGGTCCCTTATGAAAGGGGTTCCGGGATCCAAAAAACTAATATTTAACCCATTGACCTAACGCGCCCAAGCGAATGCCGGCCAATGAGGGGGGCAAGTGGGCCTGTCCTCCCGCGGCGGCCGGCGCTCGGAACGGCGGTTAGGTTCTATGGAGCCTTGGCATGCGTATGGAGGGGATGTAAGGATTTCGGACATGGTCCTGAAGGGAACCACCACCATAGGCGTTGTCTGCAAGGATGGGGTGATAATGGCTACGGACACGAGGGCCACCATGGGGTATTTCGTCGCTCATAAGCGCGCCAAGAAGGTCTTCAGCATCGACGACCATTTGGGAATGACGATAGCGGGCGCCGTGGCCGATGCCCAAACGGTGGTGGAGATCCTCAGGGCGAACGCCAAGCTATACAAGTATGAAAAGGGCACTCCCATGCCGACCAAGTCCGCGGCCAGGCTCACCGCCAACCTCCTGTTCTCATCTAGGTATTATCCCCTGTTGTTGCAGGCCATAGTGGGCGGCGTCGATGGCGAGGGCCCAAAGCTCTTCGCCTTGGACCCTCTAGGGAGCCTGACCGAGGAGAGATGCGTATCCACTGGGTCCGGCTCCCCGATAGCCTATGGCGTGCTGGAGGCCGAGTTCAGGGATGGCATGGAAACGAGGGAGGCGATACCCATAATCGTCAAGGCCATAGATTCCGCGATGAAAAGGGACTCGGCCAGCGGGGATAGTTTTGATATCGCCGTGATAACAAAGGAGGGGTATAGGGAGCTCGGCGAAAGGGAGAAGAAGGGCCTATTGGCTTGAGGGGCTCATTCGCGATAATCGAATGGGATTGGCTGGCAATATTCGGTGGCCTCAATGGCGAACGATACCAATGCGATGATAAGGGAAACGATACTACAAAATATGCCTAGGGAGGCCGAAATAACCAGGATAGAGTTTGAAGGACCTAGGTTGGCAGTGTACGTCAGGAACATAGACCTCCTATTGGAGCAGGGCCACATAATAACCGACATAGTCAATATAATCCACAAGAGGATCGTGATGAGGTCGGATCCATCGATCCGGCTCCCGGAGGAGGAGGCTCGAAACGAGATCCTGAAGCTCATACCCCAAGAGGCGGGGATCTCCTCCATGAGCTTCGATTCGAACCTAGGGGAAGTGCTGATAGAGGTCAAGAAGCCCGGGATAGCCATAGGGAAGGATGGTATCATAATCCAAGAGATAATAAGGGCCACGAAGTGGAGACCGATCGTCCTTAGGGCCCCCCCGATGCCGTCCAAGATAATAAGCAGCGTCAGGAACATATTGAGGACTGAGTTCGAGCAAAGGAGCCGGATGCTCAGGGATGTTGGCGAGAGGATCTTCAGGCCAACGCTCTCCAAACCGAACGAGGTCCTCATGACTGCCTTGGGATCCTTCCACGAGGTCGGGAGGTCCGCCATACTCATCAGGGCCGGGGAGAGCACCGTGCTATTGGACTGCGGCATAAATCCGGGATCCCAGAACCCCTCGATATCTTATCCGAGGCTCGATATCGATCTGCTCGACCTAGAGGGGCTAGATGCCGTCATAATATCCCACGCCCATTTGGACCATTGCGGCATGGTGCCCTTCCTCTACAAGTATGGCTATGAGGGCCCGGTTTATTGCTCCGAGCCGACCGCGATGCTCATGCCCCTCCTGCAATTGGACTACCTCGAGGTCCTGAGCAAGGAGGGCGCATTCGCGCCCTTCGATCAAAGGGACGTTCGGGAGGCCCTTTTGCATACGATACCGCTCAAGTACGGCGTCGTGACCGACGTGGCCCCGGATATAAAGCTGACGCTCCACAACGCCGGCCATATATTGGGCTCTTCGATCGTACACCTCCACATAGGGGAGGGTTTGCATAACATAGTATACACTGGGGACTTCAAGTATGGCGCTACGGTGCTCCTCGAGCAGGCCGCGAGTACCTTCCCGAGGGTTGAAACGCTCATAATGGAGAGCACTTACGGCGGCCCGGAGGACGCCATGCCGGAGAGGGAGGAGGCGGAGGAGAGGCTCATCTCACTGGTCAACGAAACGGTCGAAAGGGGCGGGAAGGTCCTGATACCATCGCTGGCGGTCGGCAGGGCCCAAGAGATAATGCTCGTCTTGGATAAGCATATGAAGGGGGGAAGGCTGAAGGAGCTACCGATATTCGTGGAGGGGATGGTCTCCGAGGCCACGGCCATCCACACGGCCTTCCCGGAATACCTATCGGCCGAGCTGAGGGAGAGGATCCTCCATATGGACGAGAATCCCTTCGAATCGGAATACCTCCACATGATTACCCACCCGAGCCAAAGGGAGGATGTCATCTCGGGGGGCCCATGCATCGTCATGGCGACGGCCGGGATGCTCGAGGGTGGCCCGATCCTGGATTACTTCAGGCGCTTGGCGCCGGATCCGAGGAACACCCTGATCTTCGTTTCATATCAGATAGAGGGCACGCTGGGGAGCAGGATATTGAAGGGGGCTAGGGAGGTCCCAATAGTGGGGCCGAATGGGAAGATGGAGATACTAAAGGTGGGCATGAGGGTCGAGGCCGTGGAGGGATTCTCGGGGCATTCCGATAGGCGCCAGCTGTTGAATTTCGTGAATCGGATTTCTCCCAAGCCCTCTAAGATAATCGTGAACCATGGCGAGCGGAAGAAATGCGACTCCTTGGCCCAATCGATCTCCAAGCTCTATAAGATAAGGGCATTGGCCCCGGACAATATGGAGGCGATCAGGCTAAGGTGATCGGGGCCCTAGTCAGCCCCATGGGCCGAGTTGGGCCTTAAGGGATCAAACTCCTTATGAACGGGTTTTGAACCCTCTCGAGCCCTATCGTGGTACTTCTCCCGTGCCCCGGGCGGACCTCGTATTGATCGGGCAGGGATAGTAGCCTTAGGATGGATCGGGATAGAGCCGCCGCATCTCCCCCTTCGAAATCGGTCCTGCCGACCGATCCTGCGAAGAGCGTATCCCCAGTGAATGCGATCCCCTCCCCAACCAGCGATATGCCGCCCGGGGTATGGCCGGGCGTGTGGAGTACGCGTAGCTCATAATCCCCTACATCGACCAATTGTCCCTCTTCGACGTAGGCATCGGGATTGGCCACCCCCGGGACTTCATAGCCCAGATGCCTCCTAACGCTTTCCGGCATACGCCCCAATAGCCATTTGTCGCCCTCGTGGAGGAAGAACTTGCATGAAAGCTCCTCCCTCAGCCGATCGACCGCGAGGACGTGGTCGAAGTGCGCATGGGTCGCATATGTGGCACCGACGTCCACCCCTCGGCATCCCCGCCGGGATCTATCACTATACCAAAGTGGTCTTTTGCATCGTATACGATATACGAGTTGGTCCGGAGCGGCCCCACGACGATCCTAAGGATCTTGATCAATGCCCATCGATCCGAAGAGCCCTTTCCGTGGTTGCTGGCTTCCGATACCTTAACCCGCCGGATCCGCGCCCCCGATCCGATTGGATGCCTAACGAACCCTCCCCATGAACCTCGCGGAGGCCTCCTCGTAGAGCTCTAGCTCCTTCTTCGAGATCGGCTTGACCTTCTTCATGGCCTCCTCCAGATGCGCCGGCCTGATCTTGAGCTCATCGACCCTCCTCTTTATCTCCTCCTCGTCCTTGCATTTGGCGACGTACTCCTTTATCGCGATCATCATGGCGTTATTGCAGATGGCGGCTATATCCGCCCCCGTATAGCCCTCGGTGGCGTTTACCAATCTCTCCATATCGACGTCCTCCGCGACCGGCTTTTTGCCGAGGTGGATCTTGAAGATCTCCCTCCTAGCGTCCCGATCCGGCAATGGGACGTAGAGCAACTTGTCGAACCTACCCGGCCTCAATAGGGCGGGATCTATTATATCGGGCCTGTTGGTAGCGGCTATGACCACAACGTCCCTGAGCTCCTCGAGGCCATCCAGCTCCGTCAGGAGTTGGCTTATGACCCTTTCGGTGACGTGGGAGTCCCCATAGCCGCCCCCCCTGACCGGGGCGATCGAATCGATCTCGTCCATGAATATTATGCATGGCGCGGCCTGCTTCGCCTTCCTGAAGATCTCCCTGACGGCCCTCTCCGATTCCCCGACCCATTTGGATAGGAGCTCGGGCCCCTTTATCGATATGAAGTTCGCCTCGCTCTCCGTTGCGACCGCCTTCGCCAAGAGCGTCTTGCCGGTCCCGGGCGGACCGTAAAGGAGGACCCCCTTGGGCGGGGAGGTATTGGTCTTATCGAAGAGCTCCCTATATTTCAAGGGCCATTCGACTGCCTCCCTCAGCTCCTCCTTC
>JAWCOP010000056.1:0-1612 GCA_038847005.1 Bathyarchaeia archaeon
CCTCATGGCGGTGAAATCCAGGAACTTCGCCTTCCCCTCGGCCTCGAGCCCCCTGAGGTCCGCCGCCAAGTGCCCGCCCATGCATTCCATCAGGGCCTCCTTTTCCTCGGCGAATCCCGCGTAAACGCCCGGCTCGCCCGATACGGCGCCCTTGGCTATGAAATTGACCGAGAAGGCGGTCTTGCCCGTGCCCGGTTCCCCGGCCAAGAGGATCAGGCTACCCCTAGGGAAGCCTCCCCCAATGACCTCGTCCAGGCCGTCGACTCCGGTCCTCACCCTCTCGATCAAAATCCCTTTTCCCGCATCCTCTTGCGCCCCTTGGGAAGATAAATTTTTCCAACCTTCAAATCCGAACGATCGCACGGCTCGCAAGGCTCGGGCCCCACAAGCTTATCTTTTGGGCCGTGGATTTGGATCCGATCGGGCTTGGGCCATGGGGCGAAGGAGCCCATCTTCTACGTGAACGGCGAGTTCCTCCCCCAAAGCCAAGCCAAGGTGGCCGTTTCGGACCTGGGCCTCCTCCGGGGCTATGGCGTCTTCGATTTCACGAGGACCTACGGCCGGGAGCCTTTCAGGCTTAGGGATCATTTGGAGAGGTTCCTGAAATCGGCGAGGCTCATAGAGCTGGAGCCGCCTTGGGGATTGGGGGAGCTCGAGGGGATCGTCCACGAGGCGTTGGGCAGGAACCCGGGGGGCGAGATGGGCATAAGGATCGTGGCCACCGGAGGCGAGAGCGCCGATTCGCTCTCCCCATCGGGCCGGCCCAGCCTCATAGTGATCGTCAAGCCCATCGATGCCTATCCGAGGGAGTTCTTCACGGAGGGCGTGAAGGCCATCACCTATCCGGCCAAGAGGGATCTGCCGGAGGCGAAGACCCTGAACTACGCCACCGCCGTCAGGGCCCTTAGGAGGGCTAGGCTCCAAGGGGCCCACGAGGCCATCTACTCCCACGGGGGCCTCCTATACGAATGCATGGTTTGCAGCTTCTTCGCCGTCAGGGATGGGAAGATAATAACCGCTGGCAGCGATGTCTTGGACGGGATAACGAGGAGGACGGTCCTAGAGCTCGTTCGCGGGAAGATACCTGTCGAATATAGGTTCGTCAAGGCTTCGGAGATACCGCATTTGGAGGAGGCCTTCCTGACCTCCTCGGGCCACGGGGTCATGCCGATAGTGGCCATCGATGGCGCCAAGATAGGCGATGGGAGGCCCGGGCCCATAACGAGGGAGGTCATGGGGCTGTTCGAGGAGCGCATCGGGCGGAGGCTTTGGGAATGAGGCCCGGGATCCATGTGCGAAGGTTTTAATGCGAAGGGCCCCAAAAGCCATAACGAGGCGATAAGGAGGGTGGGCGCGAGGATCTATCCGATGAACACGGGCTTCATAAGGGTCGATAAGGGCGCTTATATAACCATGGGGAGGGGTTATGGCGAGGAGGTCGATGTCCCGGATTGGGCCTTCTTGGTGACGGATGGGGAGGAGAGGATCCTGATCGATACCGGGATGTGCGAAACCGGGAGGGCCGATTGGCATCATCCGGGCTCCCGCCAGCCCGGGGGATATCGGATCGATGAGCGACTGGGGGAGCTGGGCGTTGAGCCGGGGGACATAG
>JAWCOP010000056.1:1622-5750 GCA_038847005.1 Bathyarchaeia archaeon
GATCCAGAGGAAATTGATAAGGTGATCTTTACCCACCTCCATTGGGATCATTGCTCCAATATGAAGCTCTTCAGGAACGCGAAGTTCTACGTCCACCGAAGGGAGCTCGAGTTCGCCCTCGACCCCCACCCCCTCTACCTCAAATCCTATGAATCCAAGAGGCTAGGCGTTACGCCCCCATTCGAGGGGGCGGATTTCGAAGAGGTCTCGGGCGAATATCGGCTCCGCCCATACATAACGATCTTCCCAACGCCCGGCCATTCCCCGGGCCATCAATCGGTCGCCGTCGAAACGGACGAGGGCCTCTACGTGATCGCGGGGGATGCCGTTTTCTCGGATGAGAACCTCGAGCCCGACGGGCATAGGGGCCTGCCGTTCACCCCGATGGGGCGATACGTCGATGTATTCGATATGTTCGACAGCATGGAGCGCATATTCCGAATGGCGAAACCGGATCGGATATTCCCGGGCCATGGGAGGGGCGTTGGCCGAAGGCCGATCTATCCCTAGGGGGCGATTGGGATGGCGACTTGGGCCGAGGAGCGGAGGGAGTTCATAAGGATTTGCCGAAGGGCCTTCCTAGCGGGCATGCAGGTTTCCTCCGGCGGGAACATAAGCATGAGGCTAAAGGGCGGGCTCTTCATGGTGAAGCCGAGTGGGATATCGCTCTTCGAACTGAGGGGGGAGGACCTCTTGGTCGTGGACGGCTCCGGGAATTTGGTTGAGGGGGGCAGTAGGCCCACGAGGGATTTGAGGGCCCATTTGGGGATATACGGGGTTCGGGGGGATGTCGGCGGGATCGTCCATTACCATTCCCCCTTCGCCACGGCCTACGCCATCAGGGGCGAGGCGATACCGCTTGAAACGGTCCATTCGAGGAGGATCCTCAAGAGGGTCCCGGTCATACCGCCGGCGGAGGATGGGAGCGATGCCATGGCCAGCTTGGTGAGGGAGGCGTTCTCCGATCCGGGGGTCCGCGCGGCCGTGCTATCCGGCCACGGGATCATCGCCGCCGGATCGAACCTCCGGAGCGCGGAGGATTTGGCCGAGCTTTTGGAGGAGTGCGCCAAAATTGCCCTCCTGAGCCGGTTCGCGGGCCCGGGGGATTCTATCCAAGCGCCGCACCGCGTTGATTGAGGTTGGGAGGCGAACGACGGCCGCATCCCGGCAGATCGGAGCGCGGGAGGGCGTTGCGCGGCCGAATGTTTTGAATGTAAAAAACAAAAATATGGATTATCGGATTATCGTCAATTGGGAAGGATCAATACTTCCTATGCTTTTGATAACATTCCTTGCAGTAGACCGGCCTTCCCTCTGTTGGCTTGAACGGCACTTCGGCTTCGGCGCCGCAGTCCGAGCACTTTATCTTGTACATCGTCCTAGGGCCGAATCCACGCCTTTCGTAACCCATTCCTTTTCTCACCTTCTTGATTGGTTATACGCGATTTCGCTATTCGCAGAAATCCCGTATACCAAGCCCCGATGATGGCTCCGGGAATATAAACTTATGGGATTTAAGAGGGGATTGGGGACATATTTTTATCCGGATCCGTCCAAAAAGGGACGTGGGATTGGAATGCGATCAGAGGAGGCGGCTCAATCGGGGGGCCCCGAGGAGGGGCCGGGGCTGGGGGCCGGCGCGGCGGTGGCTGAGCGAACGGCCAAGCGGAGGGGGGCGAGGAGGGCAAAATCGGGGGATGGGGGAAAGTTCTGCATTCATTGCGGCGCGGAGATTCCCGGCGCCGCTAGGTTCTGCATCATGTGCGGGAGGCCCCAATGAGGGCCCTTAGAGGGCCACGTTCTTCTTAGCCAAGGCCTCCTTCAAGGTCCCAAAGAACTCCTCGACGCCATCGGGCGGCTTGCTCAGCGCGCTCGCGATCAGGAAGGCCATCGCGGACGCCGGGAGGGCCCAAACCCCCGGCCATTGCCCCAGCGGATAGGCCCTAAGGAAGTGGAGGGATCCGGCCGTCAATGCGCCGGCCGCCATTCCAACCACGGCGCCGAGCGCGGTCCCCCTTCGCCAAAAGAAGGCCCCAACGAACGGCGGCACGAGCGCCAAGAGGCCCGCGGATGAGAGGACCGACAACTCCACTATCAGGCCTTGGGGGCTCCAGGAGAAGGCGAGCAGGGCCAAGGCCATTAGGACTATGACGGCCTTCCCGACCCTCAACTCCCCCGCCTCCGTGGCCCCGGGCCTAATGGCCCTGTATATATCCCTCCCCACCATCGAGCCCAAGGAGAGCAGTATCGAATCCGCGGTGGTCACGGCGGCCGAGAGTATCCCGATCAACGTCACTATGGAGAGGGGCGGAGGGACCTTCTCCGAAAGGAGCTTCGGCATCGCCAGATCCGGCGATGGGAGGGACGGGTATATCAATCGGGATGATAGCCCGAACAGGGTGCATATCACCGTGTAAAGTAGCCCGAAGATCAGGAACCCTCTCAGCATCCATTTGAGCGAGTACATGGATCTGGGCACGAGGAGCCTTTGCGAAACCTGGGGGTTCGTGATCGCGAAGAAGAACCAAGGGATCGTTAGGCCCAAGAACCTTGGGAAATTGAAGAAGGCGTTGGGCCCCGGGACGCTCAGGAGCTCGGGGGCCTCCGCCTCGATCTTGGAGGCGAAGGCGCTGAGCCCCCCGAAGGCCGATTGGAACAGGAAGGCGAGCAATGCCGTGGCCGTGATTATCATTACGAGCGCTTGTATGGCGTCGGACCAAGCAACGCCCCTCATACCCCCCCACCAAGCCAAAACCGCTATGATGGTTATCATGAACGCCAACCCGGCCTCGTAGGATATCCCCCCGCCCGTGAGCCTGTTGAGCAGGTATGCGGAGCCTTGGGCTTGGACCGAGGTATATGGGATTAGGAAGAGGAGGCATATCAGGGAGGCGAGGGCCCCGACCGCGGCGCTCCCATACCTCTTGGCGAGGAGCTCGGAGGGACTCACGATGCCCCAGATCCTCCCGGCGAGCGATATCCTAGGCGCGAATATCAGGAGCAATATGCCCGTCCCGATGAGATAGGTCAATTCGAAGCCCATTGCCCCAATGCCCCCCGCCCAAACGTAGCCCACGAGCCCCACCATCATGAACGCGCTATAGGTGGTGGCGCTATATGTCAGCGCGGCCACAAAACCCCCTATCCTCCTCCCGGCCAGATAATATTCCTCGATCCCGACGCCGGTCCTCCTCCTCCCGTAATGGGCGACCGCGAGCATCGCCGCGAAATAGAGGGCCACCCCGAGGTACATATGGGCCGGGCTTATCATGGGCTCATTCCCTCCATCCCCATGAGGCCGCTATGACCAAGGCGATCACGAGGAGGGATATCGATATCCAGAACAGGAATGCCCCCGAGAACTTCCTCGCGGATTGGAGCGCCAAGTATGGAATGGCATAATCCGCTATTATCGAAGCTAGGAATATGAACGATATCCAGCCCCTTAACCGCATGGCTTTTTGAAAGGATCCCCGAGGGCTTTAAAGCTTCCCCCCTAGGCCAACGCCCATGGATTGAGGCCATTCAATTCCGCTCAGGCCCCGAGCTCCTTCAAGACCGATTCCGCTATCTGCTTGCCCCTCTTCATCTTCCCGAAGGCCAGCCCCGGGAGGCCCGGTTTCCCGTAAAGCCCTATGAGGGACTTGATGGCCTCTCGGAACCTATCCTCCTCGCCCGAGATCAGCAACGATATCTTCTTTATAGTGAATTGCGTGGTCACGTTGAACGCCTTAAGCGTGACCCCCTTCTCGCCGCAGATCCTCCTGACCTCGTCCTCGCTTATCTCCACCCCCTTTTGGCGCTTCACGTCGCCCGCATAATAGACGAGTTCTACCTCAACTTCCTCAGGCATCCCTCTTCAGGGCTTTTTGAAGCGTTTCTTCATATAAATCTTTCATAGAATTGCCGAATTTGATGACCTTAATGAAATAAAATGACTTAATTAATTGAAAATTTGTCATAAAAATCAGAAGATTTCCCAGAATCGATGGGGCAGGGCTCTAGGGCCCAATAAAGGGCGCTGGACCGGCCCTACCGCCGGGAAAGCCGATCCCGGGGATTTAAAGCGCATTGTGATCTAAGAACGGCTTTTTCAATTCCCGCAGAGTCTTATAAAATGGGGGAGGG
>JAWCOP010000057.1:0-5726 GCA_038847005.1 Bathyarchaeia archaeon
AGCATCTCGGACGCGAAGAAGGTCGAGTGGCTGGGCCCGTATACGGCCCAAGAGATATGCGTCAATAGATACTTGGCTGAGTTGGACGAGGTCCTAGAGATCCCCTATAATTTCAGCGGCCCCCCATCCCCTCCCACGGCCCCCTCCGCCGGCGATGCCTCGCTCCTCAGATCCGTAAGGCTTTGGGATTGGGAGGCCGCTTACGCAAAGCTGAAGCCCGAGATAGGCCTAATGCCATATTTGGATTTCCAGGATTCCGACATACTCAGGTTCGGCGGGAGGCTCTATTGGGCGGCATCGATGAAGCCCGTCCTGCCGGAAACGGTGAAGCGCGAGGATAGATGGTATGCGATGCATTTCTTCTACACGCACGTCCCAAATGGCTTCTTCCTGCTCGATGCCCACGAGGGGAGGATAGTCAACGCGAGCCTCTTCTTCAAGCAAAGAATGATATACTACGGGGAGGGGGGCCTCTTCAAGGACTCTTGGGCGGCCTATCCCCTCGGCAGGGGGAGGAGCGATGAGCTGGGCGGGGCCCTCTATAGCGGGAAGGGGGGGATCGACCTAAATCCCCCTCTCAGTTGGCTCTTCGAGTTCAACTTCCTATTGGCGTATGGGAATGTGCCAATCCACGTCATGAGGCACAGGGATATACATGAAAGGATGAGGCTTCTGTTCCCATACTTCGAATACGAGCCTTGGGGGGCTCGGATCGACGCCTTCCCGGTCACCGATGGGGAGAATACCTACTTCGCCATACCGCTCTTGGTCAAGCTGGATACGGGGGCGGTCCCATGGAGCAAGGGCAATCCTCTGGTGAGGCTCGTGGGCTATGGGCTGATCGATGTTTATAACGGGGATGTCAAGCTCTTCGTATTCGGGCGGGATTTCTTCAGCCAGATCTTCAGGATGGCCTATCGGGATTATGTATCCTCGGAGATCCCGGATTGGCTGAGGCCCCAGATGAGATATCCGGAGGAATTGTTCGAGTGGAGGGTGGCCATGTATAATTATTATCACGTAACGGATCCCGCGTCCTTCATCGTCGGGAAGGAGTTCTATGAGGTCCCGGAGGGATTGGATACGTACTACGTCATGGCCAAGCCCCCGGGCTTTGAGGAGCCCGCGTTCCTCGGGCTTCTGTCCCTAGAGCTTAG
Source organism: Bathyarchaeia archaeon (assembly GCA_038847005.1). Lineage (GTDB taxonomy): Archaea > Thermoproteota > Bathyarchaeia > 40CM-2-53-6 > CALIRQ01 > CALIRQ01. The sequence continues at coordinate 1,158 of JAWCOP010000057.1, forward strand.
GGGGGCGAGGGGGAGGAACCTAGCGGGATATATGGTCGTTCAGAACGATTACGATTCGTTCGGCAGGGCGATCTTCTACAAGGTACCGATGGAGTCCAAGGCCAAGCTCCTCGGCCCCAGCGGCGCCCTAGAGGCCTTGGAGAAGAACCCATCCTTCGTCCAACTCAGGACCCTCCTAAGGTCCCCTAGGATTGGGAACGTCATCCTATACAGGATCGGTTCGCACGACGTCTATTTCATACCGGTCTATACGGCGGGGGCCGGCGGGGTGGTCGCCGAGCTTGGGGTCGTAGCCGCCGTGGGGGCCAGCTTCACCGGGGAATATTATGTTGGGCTGGGGTCCACGCCCGAGGAAGCGTTCGCCGAGTATTTGAAGCAGTTCCAAGGAGCCGGGAGGCCCTCCATTATGGAGCCCGAGGCCAAGATCTCCTCGATCCTCAGGTTCTTCGAGGGCCTCGGGATCAAGGTCGTTATGCCCAGCGCGATCTATCCGCACGTTTCCTTCAAGGAGGGCGATGCGAGGTACCTCCGCGAGGGGGATTGGAACTCCATAGAGGCCCTCCTGAGGGGTTTCGTCGAGGAATGGGGGAAGGGCTCGGAGAAGGCCCTGATGTGGAGGGAGGGCAACAGGGTGAATTTAGGCTTCCTGATCCAAGCGAGGGGCATAGTGGAGCTCCATTACGTATCCATAGAATTATAGCGCTACGAGGCGCGCCTCGCATAGCCCATAAAATCAAATCGGCTCCCCAAAACGATTCTTCCGAGCATCCCAAATGATGTTCGGAAGATCCGCCATCAAAAAGGGGACGGGTCGGGGCAGCGAATCGTCCCATGAATGGTGAACCTCATGGCGCGGGGGATGTGGAAATGCACGAATGGGTCAATGCTTAAATCGCCCCCATCTCCCCTAGGCCAAAGGGGGCGGCTTTGGATTCGGTCGAGCATTTCGAGTCGAAGGACCTCATCCGGCTCATGATGCTGGTGGCCGGATTCGTCATCGTTGTCGCGACCCTGACGCTCTTGGTGAGGGGGCAGCGGGGCCTGCTTGGGGTCTTATTGGCTATAGCGGCATTGGCCCTCTTGGCGTATTGGGCGAACGAGGTAAGACTCGCGCTCAGGGGAGGGGCGGAGGGGGTTCCGAAGGGGGTTGGTGAGCAATGGATCTACGACATAATCCGCCGCGGGGAGGAGCTCCTCTTCATAGCCGAGGTCCCGGGGCCGGAGGAGGAGGTCCGAATATCGGTTAGCGGGAGGGCCGTAGAGGTCTTCGGGGGAGGGGGCTTCCATAGGGTCGTCAAGCTGCCGAAGCGAATGAGGCTATCCGACTTCTCATACCTAAACGGTGTTTTGAGGGCCAAGCTCGAGGAGGATGAGCGCATGGTCGAGAGCGCCCGCGGCGCGAGCGGGCATTGAGCCCGGGGCTATAGGATGGCCTACCCCGGCCAATTGAGCGTTCAGGGCGCATCCCGCGATAGGATCTCCACAAGCTCCCTCATCGATCCTATTCGATAATCCGGTTCGAACTTCGGCTCCTCGGCCGAATCGATGCCGTAATAGTTCCCCTCGGTCAATGCGCTCCCCTTGATCAGCGCGGCCCTCATGCCGACCGCCTTGGCGCCATCTATGTCGTAGATCGGATCGTCGCCCACGTAAAGGACCTCCTCGGGAGCGGCCCCCAGCAACCTAAGAAGGTGCTCGAATATCCTCCTGTGGGGCTTCCTCCATCCGATTGATCCCGATATCACCACGCAATCGAACAGGTCCGATATGCCGTGCTTGTCCAAGCAGGAGATTATCAGCTCCGGGTGGGTGAAATTGGAAACCAAGCCCAGCTTGTACCCCTTAAGGGCCCTCAGGATGGATATCGTTTCCTCCGGTATTCGCAGGGAGGCCATGTAAGGCTTGAAGTATGAGCTCACCAATTCATCTAGTTCCTCATCTTTCACTCTGCAACCGAGCTCCTCCAAGGCCTCCCGTATCCAAACCCTGTTGTGGATCTCCCTATGGCTCTCGAGCCGGGCCCTCCTATATTTGATGGCCTTCTCCCTATACACCTCCTTGAAGGCCTCCAAGGGCGCGGAGAGGCCGACGAGGCCCAAGGCCGCCTCGTAAAGGCTGGCGATACAGGCGTCTATATCGGCCCTCACAGTGGCTATCGTTCCGATGAAGTCGAAGGCCAATGCCTTTATCTTCACTTCGGCTCAATCCCGAGATGGTGCTGGCGCCCATAAATCTTTCCCGGAGGACCTTCCAACCCCTCTAGGCCTTCCGATCCCTAAGGGCCGATATCTCGCCGTGGAGCCTCCAGAATCGGGATATGGCCGGATGCCTCGAGCCCAAGGCTTGGGAGAGCCTCCTCGCGAACTCCTCGGGGGTTATCCGATGATCTCTATCTATGAGCTTATCGGCGTAGGCGACAACCTTCTCCTCCAGCGTGCTCGGCACGTAGTCCCTCCTGGGCAGGCCGAGCCCCTCCGCCTCATCCGCCGGTATGCCGGCCCCTATGTGGACCTCGACGATCCTCGCTATGGCCTCCGGGAACCCCATCCCCCTAACGATGGATGCGCCGACCACCGCATGATCTATGCCATGGGTCCGGGACCTCCCTATATCGTGGAGGAGGGCCCCCGCCTCGATGAGGTCGGCATCGAGCTCTACGCCGTTCCTCTCGATGGCCCCCGATATCTCCAACGCCAGCTCGGCGACGGCCAATGAATGCTTTATAACGTTTGGGGAGCAACCGGCCCTGTACAAGGCCATCACGGCCCTTTCGCGCAAGGATTTGGGATTAGCCTTGGGGCCCTTCCCCGATGCCACCGGGATCCCCTCACTCGGCTTCCAGTTTCCTAATGATTTCGCGAATCCTTTCTATGGCCTTGGAGTTATCGATCCCCGCGAGGGGGCCGCCGCAACCCGGGCACATGAAGGCGCGCTCCATGGCCTCATCGAAGGATAAGTAGACCCCCTTGCAACGATCGCATCTGAAGAAACTACGCGATTCCTCATAGCTCAACCTCCGCTTGAGCTTCTCGAGGACCTTCCTCCTCCGGCTCCTTATGAACGTATCCACCTGATCGGGCTGGATCCTCCAGAGGAATATATACCACCCCGTGCTCTCGTCTTGGACCCTAACGGCCGATATCAAGCCCTTCTCGTAGAGCTTGAGGAGTATCTTCCTAACATCGTTGATCCTGATCCCGACATCGTTCGCCAGAGCCTCATCCGTGACCTCCCCGAGCCTCTTGAGCGCCTCGATGATCCTCACGGCCTCCTCGCCGCCGAGATAGCCGATCACCTTGATGAACTCTCGATCCAGCGGCGATTCCCGATCCCTTCCCTCGGGGGCCGCCCCTTGTTCCGGGGCTTGTCCCATGGGGATTTCATTCCCCCTTCTTCCTTATTACCTTCCCGCTCCTAGAGGGGATTATCTCGATCTCCCCTCCCTCGAACTTGGCGCTGAGCTCCCTCCCCTCGAAATATCGATCCAAGAAGATCGCTAGGGCGCTGACCTCGCTGATCGGCTGGTTGGTGATTGAAACGTTCCAAGTCGCCAACCCGTAGAGCTCCCCAGGGACCTTTTGGGATCCCACGGCGATCATCTTATCCCTCGGCGATGACCTTATCTCGTCGATGGCCTCGGAGATGGGGATCCCATACATCGTCAAATGGATCAGTTCATTACCGCCCCCGATCCAGTCCTTTACGATCTTCCTCCAAGGCTCCCCGGTCCTTATCCAGAAGGAGCCCCCGAACGATTTAACGACCTTCTCCACCGCCCTCTCGAGCCCCTCGTCAAAGACGTCGCTTACGATGACCCCATCCGCGCCGAAGGCCCTAGCGGTGAGGCATACGTGAGTGGTTACCCTAGCGTCCCTCTTGACCCTATGCCCAATCCTGAGGACGATCAACTTGGGCAACCGGATCGCCCGCGGGGCCGGCTATTGGCCCTTCTTCTTAATCCTCGCCAAATCCCCCAAGGTCGGCTCGTAGGACGCGCCCACCAGCTGGGACCTCGGGATCGGTTCCTCGGCCCTCGCCTCGACCAAGAGCTTGATCTTCAGGGCATGCTCCAGGGCCTTGCAAAGGCGAACGCTCGGGACCATCTTCCCGGACTCCACCCTTTGGATCACCGATACCTTCTCGTTTATCCTCTTGGCCAAGTCCTCTTGGCTCATCGCCGCCGCGATCCTGCCCCTCCTGACCCTCTCAGCGAAATCCTCGCAAACCTCGCTCTCCAAGAGCTCCTTGGGAATCTTCGGTGCAACCTTCCTCGCGGCGGCCCTCGGGCGGGTCGCCCTCGAGGCAACCCCCCTCACCTCGGCCGCGGGCTCGCCAAGCTTCGAGCAATCTTGGCAGACGGTCAGCTCGGCCCTATCCACTATTATCCTCTTGGGCCTTCCGAAGATCTCCTTGCCGCATATCTCGCATATCAAGAGCGGCCCCGAGGGGGGTGGGAACTTCGCATAATAAATTTTTCGAGTAGGGTCGTACTCGAGCAGAGCGCGGATCCCTCGTTAGCACCATCGCTTCTCCACACCCTCTCGCCTAGAGGGGCTCCCCCCGGAGATC
>JAWCOP010000058.1:0-5690 GCA_038847005.1 Bathyarchaeia archaeon
CCTTCTAATGCCATCGTCCGCCGTGGTCACAGTGAAGACGACCTCGAGCCCCTCGAAATTCCTTAAGAGGTCTAGGTCCCGAAGGACGAGCGGGGATTTCGTCTGGATCGTGGCCGGCCAGCCGTGCCTCGAGAGGATCTCCAAGCACCCCCTCGTCAACTGGTATTTTTCCTCGATCGGCTGATAGGGATCGCATATGCCGCTGATCCAAACCCTGCCGATCCTCTTCCTCCCTACCTCCCGCCTCAGGAGGCTTATGGCATTGGCCTTGACATCCACGAAATCCCCCCAAGCCTCCCTATGGCCCGTGAACCTCTTTATGAAGCGTGCATAACAATATGTGCAACCATGCCCGCAGCCCACATAGGGGTTTATGGTATAATCGTGGACCTTGGATTCGGATAGGATGGTCCTAGCGCGCCTTTCCCTAACGATCATCTAGGGGCCCCGCGTCCGCGCCAGCGCTCCGACGCCATGCGGGCCATGATTCGATGGCTTATCAGCAAACCTCACCCCATCCAAGACCAAGACCAACCCGCCGGATCCGTCCCTTTGGATGTGGCTCCTCTCAACGATCAGCCCCCTCCTGAAGAAGGGGCCATCTAGGACGAACGTCTCGAACTCCCCCCCTTCACCGGCCGGGTTTATCCCATATCTTTCCCGCAGCCCCATCATCTCTTCTATGAATTTCCCATCGATCCTCCTGCCTATGAAACCCTCCAATCCCATCGCGAAGACCCCGGTTACGATCGCATGGAAGCCCATCCCCAAGGCCTCCTCCAGTAGCTCGATGGGATCCCTCCCCCATAACGGGTTAACGCACTCGACCCCCAGATCGGCGCAAACCCCGCCGATCCTCGAGGCCTGATAGGTTGAGGAGATGGCGCCCGTGAATATCCCATCGACCCCGTATCCCTCGATGGCCCCCTCAATGGCCCCCCTCAAATCCCTCAACTCCGCCTCCTTCTCCCCCTTGGTCGCCCTCATGATTATCGGCAGGCCGATCGCCTCCGCCTGCTTGCCCGCCAAGGCTACGTTCGGCGTGTGGAACATATAGCTCGCGGGGTTCTCCGGGAGCATCGTGATTAGACATTTGACGTCGGCGGATCCCATGGCGTAATATAGGGCCAAGCAGGAATCCTTCCCCCCGGAGAACAGGACCGCGGCCCTCATGCTCTATTCCCGATCCGGATCGATTAGATGGGTCTTAAAAAGGGTTCGCGGCCGCCCGTTGCCGGAAGGGGCCGTATGTCCCCATGGGCGGCGCCGGACGAGGCTGCGGGCATTCGGCCTCAGCCTAGGCCGGCCAATAAATCCCCAACGCCATGGGCCACTAGGATGACGAGTATCGCGATCGCCAAATGCTCCGCGACCGCCTTATGCGGCCTCACGCCCCGCTGCCTCGAGATATGATGGCTGAATATAGCGATCAGGGATAGCCCCCACATCACGCTGACGGCGGTCGCCATCGATAGCGGAAGCAGTAGGACCGGGACTATGAAGGTCGATGCGAAGATGAACTTGGATAGGAAGGTGGCCGCGGTCGATTCCCAAACCTCCTTCTCCGTATGCTCGCCCTCGGATTCCTCGGACATGTGGATCCCGAGGGCATCCGAAAGCGCGTCGGATATCGCTATCACGAGTATTCCGCTTATTACCGCGAGGGTCGAATGGGTGCTGGAGTGCAAGCCAACGATGAGGCCCAAGGTCGTTATTATGCCGGACATCAGCCCGAAGCTGAAGCCCTTCATCATCGGGAGCCTCATGTCGATCGATTGGTAATGCGCATCCCTTGGGATAAGGCTTTGGGATCGGCGATCCGCATAGGCCCATGCGGCCGATGAGCCCGAATGGGGCCGGGCCCGGAACGGTTATATTCGGATCCGGGGATTGGCATCCCCGAGCAGGGGGTTTCGGAATGGCGATCCAAGAGATAAAAGCGGAGGATTTGAACCCCAAGGAGTTCATGGAGCGGAAGGTCCGGGAGATCTCCTCGATCGTTGGAAACGAGCTAGCCATAAACGCCCTATCGGGCGGCGTCGATTCATCGGTCGTCACTATGCTAGGGCATATGGCCTTGGGCGATAGGCTCAGGACCTATTTCATAGAAAATGGATTGATGAGGGAGGGCGAGCCCGAGAGGGTCGTTTCCATCTTCGAGCGGCTTGGGGTACGCGTCGAGGTGATCGATGCGAAGGAGCGATTCTTCGAGGCCCTCAGGGGATTGAGGGATCCGGAGGAGAAGAGGGAGGCCATAACCAGGGCCTTCTATGGGGATGTATTCGGCGATTTGGTGAGGAGGAGCGGCATAAGGTACCTCCTGCAGGGGACCAATTATACGGACGTGGAGGAAACGGTCGCCGGCATCAAGAGGCAGCATAACGTCCTCGAGCAGCTGGGGATCGATGCGGAGCGGAGGTATGGCTACAGGATCATAGAGCCCCTGATCCAGCTCAGGAAGCCCGCGATAAGGAAGTTGGCGAGGGCCTTGGGCCTGCCGGAGGAGATTTGGGGGAGGCCCCCGTTCCCGGGCCCAGCCTTGGCGGCGAGGATCATAGGGGAGGTAACGCCGGAGAGGGTGGAGATCGTCAGGAAGGCCACCAAGATCGTGGAGGAGGAGCTATCCGGCGCGAGGCCGTTCCAATGCCTCGCGATCCTGCATGAGGACAAGGTAACGGGCGTGAGGGAGGGGAGGAGGGAGTATGGGTGGCAGATAGAGGTGAGGTGCTGGGATAGCGAGGACGCGACGATCGCCTCCCCGACGAAGCTCCCATATGAAACCCTATTCGGGCTGGCCGAGAGGATCGCGAGGGAGGTCCCCGGCGTGGTTAGCGTTACCTATAACATAACCAAGAAGCCCCCGTCGACGATCGAAGCCGTTTGATTCCTTGGATCGCTTGGGAGGCGTTGGCTCGCGAAAACGCTTTTTAAATTGGCCGTCGGGATCGATTTTCTGGGCGCGGCCCAGCCCGGCCCATCGGCTCCCGATGCTAAGGACCCACCGGGGGTGATGCGGGTTTGGTGATGATAGATGCCGGGGACCTTAAGGGCGAGAGGGCCCGATTGATCGAGTTCCTGAAATCCAAGCTAGGCGGGGTTGAATTGAGCGGGGACCTATTGAGGCTGGGCTGCGGATCGAAGGAGGCTAGGCTTTACTTGAAGAAGTTCTTCCACCAAAGGTCGATCTCTGAGGAGTATAAGGTCGTCGCCTCCAAGGGCGTTCTGAAGATCGTTAGGGCGAGGGAGCGCGAAAGGGAGGGCCGGGAGCGGAGGGGCTTGCCCCCGCCGCCATCCAGCTCCATGCCCTACCTCTTCCCCTCCTGAGGGCCCCCGGGTATCCCAGAACCCCCCTCCGCCACCTCGAGCTCCAATCCTTCGCCCGCCCCATCAAACGCCTTGACGTCGGCCTCGGAGCGATAGGGATATGCGGCTATGATCATGACGATCCCGTAGAAATGATTCAGGTCCTCCGCGGAGGGCTCCGGGATGCCCGAGGGATGCGTATGGAAGAGGCCTATGATGGAGGGATCGAACGGAACGGCGTATGGGTTGAAATCCGAGAAGCCGAGGCCATGGGTGGCCAGCGGCGGGACCACGACCTCCTCGATCGCTATGGAATCCCCCTCCGACCTGCCCCTGAGCAGCAGTATGGCCTCCTTGGGATGGATATACTTGGAATAGGCTAGGATCCCCTCCAGAAGATCCCTCTTGAGCGAAACCCTCCTCGCCATCGCGCCTCGCCGATGGGATGATGCCCGGGCCCGCCTTCCATGGGATCCATAATTAGGATTCCGGGCGATGGGTTTCGAGGATCGGCCAACCCTTGGGCTAAACGACCCAATCCATCCTCGGCCTGAGGCCCAACATCCCCGCCGCGGCCCAAAACGCCAAAACGAGTAGCGAGATCGGCTGGTAAATGAATAGGAATAGGGCGAACTCGATCGGGTTGAAATCGAATCCAAGCCTCTTGGATATGGCGAAGAAGGCTATCGAGAGGATCGCGTAGCTGGCGACCATGGCCAAGAGCGCCCGGGCCAATAGGGGGGCGAGGAACGGGGGAAAATCGAGGGGGAAGGTCAGTCTAGTGCTCAGGGCGATGATGAGCAACTCAGCGACTGGATCCGGCCATCGATCCAAGAGGATATGGGCGAAGAGGATGTATGCCGCCAAGGGCATCGCTATTGAGAGGCCGGCGATGAGCATCCGCGGATAGGCGATCGCACATTTCAGAAGGCCCTTGGCATTCGTCCCGATCCACTCCCCCAAGCCGAATCCCCAGCGCTTCCTTTGCTCCCACCATTCGCCCAAATTGGCTGGCGCCCCAGTCTTGACGGTTATGGAGCTAAGGTGCCTGAACTTGGCCCCAGCCTTCATGGCCCTGGTGCATAGCTCGAAGTCCTCCGATACGGCCTTCGCGAAGCCGCCGAGCCGCTCCAAGGCCCCCCTCCTTATCGCGAAGGCGGCGCCGTTGATGGCTGGGCAACCCCCGGCCAAGACCGAGAACGCTTGGCTGATTGCGGCGGCCTCGAGGTACTCATATCTCACCATCCTTTGGAGGAGCGTCCCCCCGAATACGTCCTTCTTTATCTCGAGCAAATCGATGCCCTCCATGGCCTCCGCCACCTTGCCCAAGATCCCACCCTCCGGGACGAGGACGTCCGCGTCCAAGAAGAGCAGCACCTCGCCCTTGGCCAGAGGGATCGCCCTGTTGAGGGATTCGGCCTTCCCAAGCCTCTGCTCGTTCAGGAGGAACCTTACTCCCTTTGGCTCGAACCTCAGGCGCGCGGCCCCCGTCAGCCCGTTTGGCTCGTCAACGGCCACGATCAATTCCTTGGGCCGGAAGGGGTCCGAGAGGAGCCTCTCCAAGGTGAGGTCCAAGATCGGGGACCACCCCCTAACCGGGATTATGACGCTCACCCACTCGGCCCGATCCATGGCCCAGCGCCTCCTCAGGTCGGACCTTTGAACCCTATAAATAGCTTTCATATATCGCTCTGAACGAGCCCCGATAAGCTCGGCGGCGCACGGAAGGCCCAAGCCGGGCATCCCCTTCAGCCGTTGCCTCCAAGGGAGTTGATGGAATGAAATAAAAGGGGCCATGGGGTATCTGAGGGGGATTTGGCGATGGGCCTCAGGGGCATATCGGATCGCGATCGCGGCCTCTTGACCCTCTTGGCCGGCATGACGGCCGTATTCGCCTTCAATATCTGGGAGCATATGCCCTTCGTAGTCCCGAACCATTATACGGATGTTGCATCCGTTTTTTGGAGGGATGGGATAGGCCGAGGACCCCACCTCCTACCGTATAGGGATTTCACGTTCGAATACCCGGTCCTAGTGGGCCTCTTGGTATGGATCTGCTCCTATTTGGGGCGATTGGCGGGGGACTTCTCCATTGCCATGAACTACTACGTCTTCGCAATGGATATGTTCCTTTACGCGTTCACGGCCGGAGCCCTCATAGCCCTCTATAGGCTATGCAGGCTGACGGGCATCGGGGATGACAGGATCTGGAGGGCGTTCTTGGTGATGCCCTCCTTCCTCATGTTCCCCGTATACAATTGGGATATGATAGCCATCTGCCTCGCCCTTTGGGCGATTTACTTCCTCCTTTCCGGGAGGCCATCCCTCTCCGCGATCAGCCTAGGCCTCGGGATGGCCGGGAAGCTCTATCCCGCCGTCCTATTGCC
>JAWCOP010000059.1:0-5685 GCA_038847005.1 Bathyarchaeia archaeon
GCGCTTGACCAACAAGCCCCTCCTCACGAGCTTCGCCATCTGGGCCTCTATAACCCTCAAGCGATCATCCAACGCGCCCTGATGGGCGAGGCCTCCGGCCCTCTCAGATAGCCCCCTCCTCTCCTCGCTCAGGGCCCTTATCCTATCGATTATCCTACCATATCGAGTTTGGACAACCAAGGCTATTAGGCCGCATCCGGATATCATCACGACCGGGGCTAGGGTCGCTTGGATCAGCGACTCCACCTGTTTCAGATCCATTTCCGAATCGGTCCTCGAATCAATCGCCAGGCCCCCCTCCCAATTAACATTGCGCCCGGATGCGGAAACTCCCCCATATGCCATTTTGAACCCTCCCTTGGGCCGTTAAGGCTAAAGGGGCGTAGGGAGGTCCTCTTTATTCCAACTCGGGCCGTGCGTTGAGATGGGAAGCGGGATAAGCTACGTCGTCCACGTCTTCAACGAGGAGAGGGTCTTGGAGAGATGCCTGAAGAGCCTGAGGGCCATACTCGAGGAGGGGGATGAGCTGATAGTCGTCGACGAGGGGAGCTGGGACGGATCATTGGGTATAGCCGAAAAATATGCCGATAAGCTCATACGCATGCCTAAGGTCGAAACCTTTGGGAAGGCGAGGAACATCGGCGCTAGGGCGGCTAGCGGCGACATAATCGTATCAATGGACCCCGATGTCGTAGTTCCGCCCGATACTAGGGGGAGGCTTTTGGAGGCGTTTTCGGACCAAAGCGTCGTGGCGGTCCTAGCAGACGTCAGGGTCTACCCGGAGGAGGAGAACTTCTTGGACATATTCTGGCATGTCTTCATGAACCTCAGGATGAGGCTATCCCTTAAGATAATGCCGAACGGGAAGGGGGAGTTCCAAGCCTTCAGGAAATGGGCCTTCGAGCGAGTAGGAGGTTATAGGGAGGACTTGGAATCGGTTGAGGATTGTGATATGATAATGAGGATTAGCAAACTCGGGAGGGTGGCGTTCTTGCCAAAGGGGTTCGCCGTAAGGGAGTCCCCGAGGAGATATAGGGTTTACGGATACCTCAGGAGCTACCTTTACTGGACGTTGAATTGGATCAGGTACTTATTCGGCATGCCCCTTCCGCGCTATGAAAGGATCAGCCATTAGGCTTCGCCGTTAATGGGGTTTCCGCCCGCCTCAATGAGGCAATTCCGATCCATTCGCCCTCATTTCGAAGATCTTTTCCCCGATTTTTGCGCTCCTTTCCCCGGGATTGGGCCGTAAATGAGCCCTTTTCGGATCCCTCGGGGGTCAACAGTGTTGTGTCACGTAGTCGAGCGACTTGGATCGCATAGAGGCTTAAAAGCTCCTCTCGAATACTTCACTACCGGCCCGCTGGGGCCGGGGGTGGAGCCGGGGGATGGGCCAGCGAGGAGGCGGGGGAATGAGCCTGACGTTCTTCGGGGGAGTCGGCGAGGTCGGCGGGAACAAGGTCCTATTAGAATGCGAGGGTTATAGGATCCTGCTCGATTTCGGGATGAGCTTCTCGGAGAAGCGGAAGTTCTACTCGGAGCCTTGGCTCTCGCCGAGGGCTTGGGAGGACTTGGCCGGCCTCGGTATAGTCCCGGAGATCGAGGGCGCCTATAGGTTTCAAGCGGAAGAGGCCAAGCCCTTGGATGCGGTATTCATATCGCATTCTCATGCGGACCACTCGGGCTGCCTCTCGCTATTGCGAAGGGACGTTCCCGTATATTGCGGCGAAACGGCCAAGGCCATACTCGAGGCCTTGGCGGAGGTCAGGCCCAAGGGCTTGGAGAACGACTTGGAGGGCCTATCCCTGAATGCCTTCAGGACCGGTTCGAGGGTAAGGGTGGGTCCGGTCCATGTGGAGCCCATCCACGTCGACCATTCCGTCCCGGGATCCTATGGCTTCCTGATCGGGGCCCCGAATGGATCCTTAGTTTATACGGGGGATTATAGGCTCCACGGCAACAAGCCCGAGATGACCATCGACTTCATGGAGAGGGCATCGGCCTTGGATCCGGAAGCGATGATAACGGAGGGGACGAATGCCTTGGATGGGGAGGCCATGGGCGAGCTCGACGTCCGCGAAAAGCTCAATAGGATAGTCCTAGGATCCAAGGGGTTGGTGCTGGCCGATTTCTCGATGGCCGATTTGGATAGGCTGAATACGTTCTTGGAGGTGGCCGAGGGGAGCGGCAGGAGGATGGCCATACCAATGAGGCAGGCCCACCTACTAAGGGCCCTGAGGGGTGACAAGGGCCTCAGGCCGCCCGACCCCGAGGCCGACGATCGGATCCTCGTTTACAAGCGCTCCAAGAGGTCCTATTACGAATGGGAGGAAGCCCTGCTGGATCGATGCCGGACCATCGGGGCGGAGGACGTGAAGCGATCCCAGGACAAGCTGATATTGGCATGCCCGTTCCAAGACCTCAGGGAGATAATCCGCATAGGCCCGGGGCCGGGCAGCTGTTATATCCTATCCACGTCCGAGCCGTTCAACGAAGAGATGGAGCTCGAGAGGGAGAAGCTGGTCAACTGGCTGGATCATTTTGGCGTGCCTATGTACAGGGTACATTGCTCCGGGCACGCGATGCCCAACGAGATAAGGCGCTCGGTCGAGGAGGTGGGCCCGAGGAGGGTATACCCCATCCACACGGAGCATCCGGGGCTTTTGGCGAAGTTCCTATCCGGGATCGCCGAGGCCAAGGTCCCCGAGGTTGGGAAGGCTGAGGAGATCTGAGGTTCGGCTTGAGCTACGCCAGATCGTTTAGGACGATAGCGCGAGCTCGGCCTAGAAAAATTATGGGGGGAGTGAGGGCCACCGTTGCGGTGGGCTCACCAGAGCTTCTGCGGGACCTTGGTCAGCCTCTTCGCCCCATCTTCGGTTATTAAATAGGAGTCCTCCACCCTGGCCCCGCCGACCCCCGGGACGAAGAGCTTCGGGTCTATGTTCATGACCATGTTCCTCTCCAATGGCGTTGGCTCATCGGGTTTTATCAGCGGGTAATCGTCCAAGGTTACGCCTATGTTATGACCAACGAACCCCCCCGGCTTGAAGTAGTCCCCATATCCCGCCTCCACCGCGGTGCGCCTCATCTCCTCGTAAACGTCGCCCGCCCTCACGCCCGGCTTCATTATGCCGGCCGCGTTCTTATGCATCTTCAGGACCGCATCGCAAAGCCTCTTCTGCTTCTCCGTGGCCTTGCCTACGACGGTGGTCCTGCCGACATCGGCGAAGTATCCCTTGTACGCCATCCCGCAGTCCATCCAAACCATGTCGCCCCTCTTCAACTCCCTATTCGTTATCAGCGGTGTCCTATAGACCCTCTCGGCCGCCTTGCCCGAAACGACCCATAGGGCCAGTATGAAATCGGCGCCCGCATCGAGGAGCGCCTTAGTCATCGCGGATCCTACGTCGGCCTCGGTCCTTCCGGGCCTTATGGAATCTATGGCCGCCTCGTAACCCTTGCTGATTATGGAGTTCGCCCTCTTGATCAGGGCTATCTCGTTCTCGCTCTTGACCATCCTCAGCCTCTCGAACTCCTCGCTCACGTCAACGAACTGGGCCTCGGGGAGCTTGGCCTTTATCCTATCGAAGCACATGGCCGGCATTATGTCATACCCTATCAGCCCTATCTTGGTCCTCTCCAATCCCTTCTCCCGCAGGATCTCCGCGGTCGCCTCGGCCACCGCCAACAGGGTCCCGGCCGGCCCGGGCCTCTCGAGCCAGCCGCTTATGGTCCTGACATCGCTCACCCAAACCTGCTCCTTTACGGCGTCCATGAAGCGGTCGACGAGCAGCGTGGGCTCGCCCTCGCGGGGGAGCACGTAGGTGGAGGACGCTAGCCAAACGGGTTGATAGGTATACCCGGTGAGGTAGCGGATCGACGCATGTTTGAAATAATCCGTGAAGGCCAATATGGCGTCCAAGCCCTTCTCCCTCATCAGCTCTATGCACTTTTGATTCCTGGCAACGAGTTCCTCCCTTGGGAACACCAGCATTTGCGATCACTGGCGGTCCCCTTTCTCCGATATCTTATTTAAAATTTAGCTCGGGCCGGCGATGGGCGCGGATCTCGTGTATTGAAATTCGAAAGGGAGCGAAGCGATTTTCGAACTTGGAGGACATCCTATGGGAAGCAATTTATAGGCCGCATTCAATCCATCAAGGGAACATGGAGAGCGGGGCCTCGGAGTATCGCGGAGCGAGGGCTTTAACTCCCCTTGGGGCGATGCCCCTAAATCAGCTTTGGCGGGCGGGATGGAAAGGCAATGATGGATCCGATCCTGTTGGCGGTTCTGAGTATGGTTTCCACGGGGACATCGGACTTCATATATAAAAGGGCCCGCTCCAAGGGAATCGCCCCGGGCTCCTTCCTCCCCATACAGGCAGCTTTTTTCAATGCCACCAGCCTATCCCTCTTCGCCCACTTCGGCCGCCTCGAGATGCCGAGCCGGACGGTCTTGTTTGGGATTGGATGCGGCCTACTCCTTTACCTTTCTACCCACCTCTTCCTCAGGAGCTTGGGGGAGGGCCAAGCGAGCGTGAACGTCCCGATATTCAGGCTGAGCTTCATACCAACGGCCATCATGGCCTTCCTAGTTCTTCGGGAGGCCGTGACCCCGGGGAAGGTCATCGCGATCCTCCTCTCGGCCATAAGCATATTGTCCCTATCCAAGGACTTGTTGGCGAAGCCCCGGCGGGGAAGCATGCCCTTCCATTTGATCTCGGCCATGCTCCTCTACAGCCTATTCGGCCTCCTCTATAAGATCGCTATCGCGGGCGGAGCGGCGCCGATAGGAGTCGTGACGGCCCAAGGCGCCACCTTCATAACTATCGCCTTCGCCTTGGCGATTTCAAAGCGATCCTTGAGGATCGATCGCCCCGTCCTATCCCACGCTCCATTTTGCGGCGTCCTCCTCGCATCGGCATTCCTGCTCCTCTTGGAATCCCTAAAATATGGGGACGTCAGCGTGAGCTTCTCCATAGTCCAATTGAGCTTCGTATTCACGAGCGCCTTGGCCATCCTGATTTGGCGCGAGGAGGTGAAGGCCTCGAAGATATTCGGGATCTCGGCGGCCGCCCTTTCGGTCCTCCTCTTCGCGCATGTTTAGCGATGGCCCGAAGAGCTCAAGCGGGCCGGGCGCGGCCCCCCTCTTCCCGGACATATTTGGCTATTTCGCGAGCAACCTCGAGCGTTGTATTGTCGCCGCCCATATCGTAGGTCCTCACCCGCCCCTCGCGGATCACCCTCGCCACAGCGCCCTCCAAGCGATCCGCCATCTCGGCCTCCCCGAGCCAATCCAACATCAGCTTGACGGAGAGGATCATCGCTATCGGGTTCGCCCTATATTGGCCGGCGTATTTCGGCGCCGAACCATGCGTCGGCTCGAATACGGCGTAATGGTCGCCCATGTTCGCCGATGGGGCGAAGCCGAGCCCCCCGACCAGCTGGGCCGCCAAGTCGGACAATATATCCCCGAACATGTTCGACGCCACTATGACATCGTAATCCAATGGGTCCTTCAACAGCCACATGCATTGGGAATCTATGTTGGTTTCCCGGAGGGGTATATCCGGATAATCCCTCGCCACCCTCCTGGCGGAGCTCACCATCATCCAACCCGTTTCCCTGAGGACGTTCGGCTTATCGACCACGGTAACGGACCTCCTCTTATGCCTCCTAGCGTAT
>JAWCOP010000060.1:0-5681 GCA_038847005.1 Bathyarchaeia archaeon
TGCGCAACCAAGGCATAGCCGAGCTGGTTCAGGACTGGGTTCTCCTTCAGGAGCTCCCCGATGGCCTTGATCAGCCCACGGGCCTCCTCGGCCAAGCCCATGGCCCCCTCAGGGTCCCCCCTGTGGGCCCTCATTATCGATTGGCTTGATATCCTCGTGGCCGTCCTCGAAAGCTCTAAGAGCTTCTCCCTCGCGAGGTCGTAATCCCTTATCTCCTTCTGGATCCTCCTGAGATCGCCCCTCGAGATCCTCATCCCGAGCCCTTTTGGATTTCTCAATCCCTCAAGATATCTTGATCGGTTTCTCGAGCTCGCTCAGGAGGGCCACCCTGCTATCCCTCGACTCCGCGATCAATCGATATGAGGTCATCCCAGCGAGCCTTGAGGCGAAATCCCTTACCTCTTCGAACGTAGGCATATTCCCGAAGGAGAGCCTGAGCCTGGAATAGCCCACGTACATATAGGCCTTGGCCTCTACGTAGGTGGGCGATGCCCTCCCGATCAATTCGGCCCATTCCTTCAAATCCCTCATGTTGAGGCCCTTGACGAGAGTCATCCGAAGGACCGTTGGGCACTTCAGGCTATGGAGGAGCTCCAAGGTTTCCAAGAAGCCCCTCCAAGCCCCCCTGCTCTGGGGCTTGCATATGGCCATATATCCCCCCTCATCCGGAGCGTATGCGGAAACATAGAGCTGGGTTGGCTCGGTGCCCAGACCGGCGATCGCCGAGGGGAGGGTCCCATTGGTCACTAGGAACGTCGTGAAGCCCCTCTTATGGAATGCCTCGATGAGGGACCCGAGCTTGGGGTAAAGCGTTGGCTCGCCATCTAGGCTTATGGCGGCATGCCTCGGCTCAAGGGCCTCCGAATACTTCCCCCGATCGATCCTCCCGGAAATGGCCAATGCTTTATAACCGCTGAGGATCCTCCGCTGGGCTGAGAGGCAACCGTCCACGATCCCATCCGGATCATCCCAAGCGCGGGGCGGGATCGTTTGATCGATCCCTATGTCCTCGGGTTGAACCCTCCAGCAGAACCTGCAGCGCATATTGCAGGCCAGCGAGGGGGTCATCTGTATGCAGCGATGGCTCCTGATCCCATAGAAGGATTGCTTATAGCAGACCCTGTTTCGGATTAGGCTTTCGTGGAGCCACCTGCATTTCTTCACGGCGGAATGGGATCCGATGAGCTGGTACTTCTGTCTCCTTAGGATCCTCATCCATTCCGCGCGAAGAGAAGGCTCGGGCATCCGGCTTGTGGGCGGGGCCTCCGTCATCATCTCAGGCTCAGCGTTTCCTCCCTTGACCCCTCGTTGGTTATTATCAATAAATCCATTTCCTCGCCGCTACCGATGTCCCTAGCGGTGGCCGCCTTCGTGGCCTTCTTTACCAATTCCACAGCCTGCTCCGCGCTCATGCCGTTCTTATACTCGGCCTCCAGGACCCCGATGGCTATCTCCGAGCCCGTGCCAACCGATGCATAATCATCCCTTAGGAGCGAGCCCAAGGGATCCAGAGTGTAGATGCTCGGGCCCTCCTCATCAACCCCCCCGACTATGGCTTGGGCCAAGTATGGGAAGAGCCTCATCGAGAACAATATGTTGCTTAGGATCTTGGCCACGTTCCTCACGCTCGCCCTCCTATCCCTCTCCAAGAAGTATAGGTTCGCGTAAGCCGCCGACTCCCTCGTGAGCATTTGCATATCGGCCACTATCCCGGCATAGGCGACGCCCACGTTATCCGTTATCTTGAAGACCTTCCTCCCGCTCTTGCTCACTACAAAATAACCATAAGATACCCTCCGCTCGGATGCTAGGACTACGCCGTCCTTGAAGACCAACCCTATGGTGGTGGCGCCCGGCATTATTGGGTACTCCCTAGACATATCCTACCACTTATGACTGTTTGAGTCAAAGCTTTAGGATGCCTTAATGGAATATAAACTTAGGGATCAGGTTGCCCCACCCCCTCCGCAATATCCTCAACGGCCTCCTTTGGGCCAAGGACCCCAACCAATACCTATTGGCCTACGTCCACAGGGGCATCGAGGGCGACTTGGCCGTAATCAAGGTCAGCGAAATATCCAAGGTCGGCAAGTCTTGGTTTACCCTCAAGGACTCCGACGCCATAATACCCTTCCACAGGATCGCTTGGATCAAGGGGGCGGCCGGAAGGCCCATCTGGGAGGCTCGAGTGGGGACCACCGCGGGGTCCGGCACCTCAGGGCGAGGCCCTCGACGGCCAGCTCGGCGGGCGCGCCCAAATCCCCCCTGATCTCGAACCTCACGCCGCATATGGCCTCCGAGATCCTTACGTTCGTCAGCGAATGGAGCGTCAGCTCGGAGGCGCCGATCTCCGATCGCCCGCTCGCGATCGCCATATAGGGGATTATCATATCGGCCATATGCCTATCCACGGGCTTACCGGATGAGACCTCCCTCAGCAGTTTGGAGGCTGCCTCCCTCCCGACCTCCTCGGCGGGCCTCCCCCTCTCGCCGAGGGCATCGGCCCCTAGGATCGCCCCGGAGCTGGTCTTGGCGTAGAGGGTTATCCCGCTACCGGGCCCCAGCCCCCTATCGGGCCCATGGGGATCCCATTCCAAGTCTATCGAGATCGGGGAATGTATAGCGCGGCGTAGGAGAGCCTCGGCGGCCCCCGCTTGCCTCTCGGCCACATGCCTCGGCAACCCCGTGCAATGGCTCAGGCCGCGAACCTCAACGAGTTCCCCGAACTCCTTCATCAGGATCGGGTCGAGCTTCTCCGCGGGCTCGACCGATATCTCCACTCTCCCCCCGCCCTTGGGATAATGGCCCCTCCTGATCAATCGTAGATCGACCCTCGGCCCCATCTTGGATAGGATCGGGAGGGCGACAAATCTGAAATAATCAATGGGCGGACTCCATCTCACATCGGTGCCCCCGCTGATCGTGGCGGTGACCTTCGATGGGGCGAGGGAGAGGACGGGGAGGATCGCTTGGAGGACGAGCGATATGCTCCCCGCGGTCCCAACCTCGAACTCGAACCTATCGGAGGTGATATCGCCCGGATTAAACTCCAAGACCCTCGATCCCAACTCGAGCCCCTCCACCTTTGCGCTGCAGATCCTCGCCAATGCTCTTATCGCTGTAACGTGTTGAGCCTTCATCCCAGGCGATGGCCTCTTTCCCCTTATGTTCGTTATCCTGATGGGTTTCCCCAAGAGGGCGGATAGGGCGACGCTGGACCTGAGGATTTGTCCGCCCCCCTCCAATTCATCGCCCCTGATCTCGATCAGGCCGCTATCCATGGAATGTGAATGATGGAATATCTTCGTTAAAAATTTTCAACCTAGAATCCTGCTCACGGTGAGCTATCGCGTGATACCTCAATTAAATCTCGATAAGGCCGCATGCCTTTCGGCAAATCTTGAAAATCACTAATCGCGAACCCCCTACATGATCCAAAAGCGATTTTTATGAGGTGGAATCGGCTTAATATGGGGGTTGCGGCTGAAGGGAGGGGGAGGTGCGCTCGGGGCTTGGCCGTAGGGCTTTACGTGGGGAGATTCCAGCCCTTCCATGCGGGGCATCTGAAGGCCATAGGGCATATGCTCGAGAGGATGGATGAGCTGATCATAGCGGTTGGCAGCGCGCAATACAGCCACACGAGCAGGGATCCATTCACCGCTGGGGAGAGGATCGCGATGATCAGGCTCGCCTTGGATGAGGCCAAGTTCGATAGGTCCAAATATATGATCATCCCGATACCGGACGTCGGGGTCCATGCCATCTGGGTTTCGCATTTGCTCTCCTACGTCCCCAAATTCGATGTATGCTTCACAAATGAGCCCCTGACCTCTCGGTTATTCAAGGAGGCCGGGCTGAAGGTGGAGGCGATCCCCTTCTTCGATAGGGGGGTATATTCGGCGAGGGAGATAAGGAGGAGGATATTGAAGGGGGAGGATTGGAGGGCCCTCCTGCCTCCCAGCGTGGCCAACTTCATCGAATCGATCGGCGGGATCCAGAGGATCAGGGATATAAGCAGGAGCGACGAGCTCGTCTGAAAGGGATCGGCCATTGGCCTCGCCCAATGGCATCATAGCGCTGCTGACGGATTTCGGGGAAAGGGATTACTACGTGGCCGCGATGAAAGGCGCAATATATGGGATATTCCCAAACGCGAGGATAGTCGATATATCCCATCAGATCGAGAAGTTCGACATCGTTGGCGGGGCGTTCGTTTTATGGAAGGCCTCTGAGAGCTTCCCGGATGGCACGGTTTATCTCGGGGTGGTCGACCCGACCGTAGGTGCCTCTAGGGATAGGATAATCGTTAGGACTAGGAGGAATTTCTTCGTCGGGCCCGATAACGGCCTCCTTTGGCTGGCCTCCAAGGCGGATGGCATCGATGGGATCTTCAGCATAGAGAACGAGGCCTATTTATTGGGGAGGGCTCGGACCTTCGAGGGGAAGGATGTATTCGCCCCAGTGGCCGCCCACTTGGCCTCCGGGGTCCCGCCCGAGGAGCTCGGGAGGGAGAAGGGGGGCATGGTGGAGTTGGATCTGGGGCGAGCGAAGGTTGGCGAAGGGATCATTGAATGCGAGGTGATATACGTGGACGATTTCGGGAACGCCGTAACCAACCTCGAGGGATGGAGGGCGGAGGAGCTGATCGGGATCGATAACCTCGCCAACCTTAGGATCGGATCCGTTGAGGAAACCGTTAGGTTCAGCAAGACCTACGCGAGCGTTGGGGATGGGGAGGCGCTATTGCTCGTGGGCAGCCATGGGAACCTCGAGGTGGCCGTTCGGGGCGGGAGCGCCTCCGCCAGGTTGGGGATAAGGAGGGGGGATAGAATAAGCATCAGCTGGCCCCCGGGAGGATAAATTCGCCCTCGAAGGGGATTGGGTAACCCTTTATTAAAGGATAATGGATTAACCGATCTTAGGAAGGTGCCGAGGATTGAGCGAAAGGGTCCAACTGATAATGTTGCCCGGTCCCACGATGGTTCCGCCGAGGGTATTGAGGGCTATGGCTAAGCCCATAATAAACCATAGGGGGCCGGAGTTTAAGGAACTTTACTTAAAGGTCATAGAGAAGTCGAAGAAAGTATTCATGACGAAGGGGGACCTCTTCATCCTCTCCTGCTCCGGCACGGGCGGCGTCGAATGCGCAATATCGAACGCGATAGCCCCCGGCGAAAAGGTGATAATCCCCGTCAACGGGGTCTTCAGCCAAAGGGTCAAAAGGACCGTCGAGATCTTCGGAGGCGATCCGATCGAGATACCGGTAGAATGGGGCAGCTCGGTCGATGCGAAGGCCGTGGAGGAGGCCATCAAGAGGGAGCCGGATGCGAAGGCCTTGGCCGTCGTTTATAATGAAACATCCACCGGGGCCAAGGTCAACTGCATGGCCGAGCTCGGGGATCTTTGCGATGAGAAGGGCCTGCTCTACATAGTCGATGCCATATCGATCCTGGGGGGGGATGAGCTCCCTGTTGACGATTGGAAGGTGGACATATGCATCACCGGTAGCCAGAAGTGCCTCATGAGCCCCCCGGGCCTAGCCCTGCTCTCGATAAGCGAGAAGGCGTGGTCGGCGATCGAAAGGATCAACAGGGCCGTGTACTTCGATCTGAAGGCCTATCGGGATTATCTTAGGGAAGGGGAAACCCCGTTCACGCCGGCCATCCCGCTCTTCTACGCCT
>JAWCOP010000061.1:0-5187 GCA_038847005.1 Bathyarchaeia archaeon
GGCGAGGCTTACGCTGGGGTTAGGTTGCCCATAGCCCCATACGATTTCGATCGAATCCTAATAGCGGCCGCGCTTTCCAAAAGGGCCGATTACGAAGAGCGGGTTCTGGCTTGGTGCCGGGCGATTTGGGAAAGATATGGGGGAGATATCCGCCGGATGAGCTCCGCGCCCTTGAGCGAATTGAGGGGGATAAGCCCCAGCTATCAAGTCCTAAGCCTTGGAAGGACCTTGAGATCCTTTTTGGAGCTCGGGAGGCGCCTGCCGAAGGGGATCGTTGGGCGCTTCGGCGCCCCCGATGGGCCCATCGGGGGGTATTTGTTAAGGCTCCCGCCCGAGCTCGCGAGGATCGCCCTCATAGGCGGTTGCTGGGGCATTGGGCCGAAAACGGCCGATTCGATCGTGCTTTCGACCTTCAAGGCCCCGCGCTTCATACCGTGCGATTCGCACCTCCGATCGGTGGCCCTGAGGCTTGGGCTCGCGGACGAGGGATTGAAGATGCCAAGGGCCGATCTATGCTTCAAGTTCATTTGCGATAGGGGCCCACAAGGGCCCTACGGGATCGATCCCTGCCCCAGGTTCGCCTCGTGCCTCAGGGGAGGGCTGGCTTGGCTTGGGGATTTGGGCGGGTGGTTCCAAACGCTCGCGTATATCCACGGCAGGGCCCATTGCAGGGCGTTAAGGCCTAGATGCCGCGGATGCCCGATAGAGAGCGTTTGCCCAACGCCAGCCCCTCATAAGCCCTCCTGAGCTCCCGATACCTCTCCTCCACCCTTCCCCTTTCGGCTATCCCATCGGTCCCGAAAGCCTCAACCGCGAACGATGCGGCGGCCGAGGCGAAGAGGCCCGCCTCCAGCGCATCGCGGCTCTCCAAATACTTGATAGCGAACGCCGCCGCGTAAACGTCCCCGGCCCCCGTCGGATCGACCTCCTTAGTCCTATAGGCGGGCACCTCATGGGGATCGCTACCATCCTTGGCGAAGATCAGCGAGCCCCTCGCCCCAAGCGTTAACTCAACGACCCCCGGCCCGAATCCGGAGAGCTCGCGACAAATCCCCCACGGGTCCTTAATCCGGGAAACTAGCCCCGCCTCATCCCTCCCGACCTTCAACAAATCCACATTCCTCAGGAACGCCTCCCTCCCGAGCCAAAACTTCCCAACGACCATCGAACCCTTCAGCCCGCGAACGAAGCCTTGGGCATCGAGCGATAGAAGCTCGCATCGCCTCTTGGCCCTCCCGACCTCCTCGAGGCCCACCTCGCCGAACATGGGGTTGATGTGGATCACATTCGCATCCCAAGAGGGGTCGTAGGCTATTGGGCCCGTGCGACTCAAAAGCCACTGCCGCCTCCTCCCCGAGGAATAATCGTTCAGGAAATGCGTGAGAGAATCGTCGGGCTGGAGGTCCACCCTTATGCCCTCCCTTCTCAACACCTCGGCCAAGGCCTCGAGCTCGGCGTTCCCCCTGCTGACTATCCGGGCCTCCCATCCCAGCTTGGCCGCCGCGATGGCGGCGTAGCTCGCGCCCCCGAGGACGGCCCTCCTGCCGGCCTTTGTTATTAGCTCATCCTTCGTTATGTTGCCGACGACTAGGAACCTCATGCCCCGCCCGAAATGGGATGGGAATGGCCGATAAATTTAATCGACCCGAATCCCCCCCATCGGCGATCGGCATGGGCTTGGAACCGGGTCGAAGGCTCGTGATGAGGTTCAAGGCGGGCCCCGAGCATTCGGCATCGCATCTGGGCTCCGGGGCCGAGGTCCTCTCAACGCCCTCCCTGATAGCGTTCATGGAGAGGACCTGCAAGGCCTTTGCGGATTCCCTCCCAAAGGGCCAAACGACAGTTGGCGTGAGGGTCGACGTTTATCACCTTAGGGCCGCGCCGATTGGGGCCGAGATCGAGGTGAGCGCAACGCTGCTATCGGCCGATGGAAGAAGGCTTACCTTTTGGGTCGAGGCCTTCAGGGGCGGTGAGAGGATAGGCCAAGGGATCCACGAGAGGCGCATAATCGATGAGGGGGAGTTCCTCAAGGGCTTGAGGGGATCCTAATGGATCGCCTATTTGATTGGCGATGAACCCTCCCCATGGGCCTAGCCCTCGCATTTGGCATTTTGAGGATCGACATCGCCCTAAATCAAAAACCATTTAATCTACTATCCAATCCCTTCAGGAATAAGTTTTTAATAGATAATTCCACGAAATATTCACGGATAATTGAAATTGGTGGCGAAGGGAGATAAATTCAAGTGCGAAGTATGCGGCATGGTATGTACCATCGATGAGATCTGCGGTTGCTCCGAATGCGATTTGATTTGTTGCGGAAAGCCAATGAAGAGAGTTTCCAAGAAGTGATCCAAAACCCTCCAACCCTTTTTTGCTCGAGGGAAAAAGGGATCTCGCATCGCTTATTTTGAGGCTTTAATACAGGGATGGGGACCCGCTCATCCGAATATACCCGTGCTCAGGTACTTCTCCCCGCCGTCCGGGAAGATCACCACTATCGTCTTGCCCTCCCCGAGCTCCTTGGCCTTTTGGAGGGCTACCCACATAGCCGCCCCGGAGCTCGGGCCGACGAATAGGCCCTCCTTCTCCGCCAGCTCCTTTGCCATCCTGAACGCATCCCCGTCATCGATCATGACCTTCTCATCTAGCTTGGAGGCATCGAGGATCGGGGGGACGTAATCGCTCTGGCTGAAGTTCCTCAAGCCCTGTATCCTCGAGCCCGGATGGGCCTCGACGCCCACTATCCTTATCCCTGGGTCGAACTCCTTCAACCTCTTCCCCGTGCCCATTATCGTCCCGCCGGTCCCGATGCCCGCTACGAGCATATCTACCCTCCCGCCGGTTTGCTCCAAGATCTCCCTCCCGGTCGTTTCGTAATGGGCCAAGACGTTGGCGCGGTTCTCGAATTGATTTGGCATGAAGTATCCCTTCTCCTCGGCCAACCCCTTCGCCAACTCTATGGCGGCATCCCTCCATCCCTCGTCCTTCACGAGTATCAACTCGGTCCCCATGGCCCTCATCATAATCCTCCTTTCGACGCTCATCGACTCCGGCATAACGATCTTAACCCTGTAGCCCTTCGCGATCCCGATCATCGCCAGCGCTATCCCGGTGTTCCCTGAGGTCGGCTCGATTATCGTCATCCCCTTTGCGAGCTTCCCCTCCCTTTCGGCCAACTCTATCATATACTTGGCCACCCTGTCCTTTATCGAGCCCCCGGGGTTATGCTTCTCCAGCTTCGCCAGTATGGCGGCATCCCCCGGCCCTGTCAACCTCCTGATCCTCACCAAGGGGGTGTTCCCGATAAGGTCCAGAACGTCCTCTACTACGGCGGTCATGGGAACCATTGGAGAACGCCCCCTAGGTCGTCATATGGCCCTAGGGCCCTTAGAAACCGCTTGGTTTTGGAGGTTGAAGGGATCCGATCCGCCGCTATACCTTTCGGCTCAACAGGGGCTATGCCCCTCCTTAAGGGGCTTCGCGTGGGCAGCGTATGGTAGCTCCGGGCCGATCGCATCAAGCCCGGAAAGGCGATCCCCAGCCCTTCGCTCCATCGGGCGGAACCTCCTTCGGATCCTCCTATTGGATATGTGGGCTAAGGTCGCCAACGGCAAAATATTAAAGCCTTTCGCTAGACATCGGGCCCAGCTGATTGGATCAATACGATCCATAAGGCATTATAGTTTGGAATGGTATTCCACACTCTTTATAAGTAATAGTGGATTAATAATCCACAATGGGGCGGATGCTGGAGATAACTCATCGATCCCTAGCAAAAAGGAATTTAAAGATGGTATTGCTGAATAGGGGCCGCGGGGGAAATTTGGATTTGGACGCATTGGAGGCCATAAGGAAGAGAAGGAGCGTCAGGAGGTATAAGCCGACCCCAATATCTAACGAGGTTATAGAGAAGCTCGTCGATGCCGGGAGATGGGCGCCATCCGCCATGAACGTACAGCCTTGGGAGTTCGTCGCCGTGACGGACCCTGAAACCCGCAGGAGGATAGCGGATATCACGGACTACGGGAAGTTCATAGCCGAGGCGCCGCTCTGCATCGCGGTCCTTTGCAAGGATACGAAGTATTATCTGGAGGACGGTTGCGCGGCCGCCGAGAACATCCTAATAGCCGCCACGGCGCTCGGCCTCGGGACCTGCTGGGTGGCCGGGGACAAGAAGAGGTACGCCGACGAGATCCGGAAGCTCCTCGGCGCGCCGAGCGGCTATAAGCTGGTGGCGCTGATCTCCGTTGGATACCCGGATGAGGGGGAGAGGCGCAGGGAGAGGCGCGACCTGAAGGAGATCCTCCATTACGAGCGGTTCTAGATGTCGATGATGACGGAGTCCAAGAGGATCCGTGAGAGGTCCTCGACCGTTGGGAATCTAAAAGGGAGGGGCTAGATGGCCTTTCATCGGCCCACGTAGGCCACGGCCTCTATCTCCACTAGAAATTCCGGGGAGGCCAGCTTGGCCTCTATGGTGGATCTGGCCGGCGGATCCCTTGGGAAGTAGGCCTTGAAGGCCTCGTTCATGGCGCCTATATCCCTTATATCCTTCAGGAACACCGTGACCTTGGCTACGTCCCCCAAGGAGGAGCCCGAGGCCTCGAGTAGGGCCTTCAGGTTCTCGAGAACGGCCGCCGTTTGCTCCCTAACCCCGCCCCGAACCAGCTCGCCCGTCCTCGGGTCGATGGCCAATAGACCAGAAACGTAGATGAAATCTCCCGCCCTGACCGCCTGCGAATAATGGGCCCTTGGGGCATGCGCCCTATCGGTCTTGATGACCGCTTTGCCCATGACGCATCGTTTTTCAAAAGCTCCCGCGGCGGTTATAAGCTTGGCGATGGGTTTCGGGATCCGCTTGGATCGCGGACCGAGGGGCCCAAGGGGGTCAGAACTGGAGCTCCCCGTTTATGAACCTCCTAGTGATTTCGTTGCGGGGGCGCAGGAAGAAGTCCTCCGGCCCAGCGACCTCCAGGGCCCTCCCGGCGTGCATATGGACTATCTCATCCGCCAACCTCTTGGCCTGATGCAGGTTGTGGGTGGCCAATATAACGATGCGATCCTCCCCCCTGCCGATATTCCTGATCGCGCCCTCGATGATCGCGGAGTTGGCCGGATCGAGGTTCGCGGTCGGCTCATCCAACAGTAGCACTTTGGGCTCTATGGCGAAGGCCCTCGCCAGCG
>JAWCOP010000061.1:5197-5658 GCA_038847005.1 Bathyarchaeia archaeon
CCCTTTGTTGTTCCCCTCCCGATAGCCTCCTTGCCCTCCTCTCCCGCAGATCCTCCATACCCACCGAGGCCAAGGCCCGGAGCGCCCTCCTCTCGACTTCCGCCTCACCAAAGCCCCTGACCCTGAGGCCGAAGGCCACGTTATCGTAAACGCTCATATTGAACATAACGGCCTTTTGGAAAACCATCGTTGATACCTTGCGGAGGTCGCTCCCCCTCATGCGCCTCCCGTCGAGCGATACCTCCCCCCCGCTCGGCTCCTCCAAGCCGGCCAAGATCCTCAGGAGCGTGGTCTTCCCGGAGCCGTTGATCCCTAGGAGCGCCACGATCTCGCCGGCCTCGAAGTCCAGCGTTACCGAATCCAGAGCCTTGATCGAGCCATATTCCTTCTCGAGGCGCTCCGCCCGGAGATGGCCGCCCAAGCTCATCCCCTCCTGAAGAGCTCCATCGCGAGCGTCATCG
>JAWCOP010000062.1:0-5522 GCA_038847005.1 Bathyarchaeia archaeon
CTTTATACATCCGTGACGGAGCGGATAAAGGAGATAGGGCTCCTGAAGGCCTTGGGCTTCAACAACTCCTCCGTGCTGATGCTCTTCTTGGACGAGGCCATAATAATAGGCCTGATAGGGGGCACGATCGGGATCGTGGTCGGGATCCTCTTCGCCAACCTAGGGCTCGGGGCCCTGCCCATTTTCAGGTTCGGCGGGGCGGCCGCCGGCATGAAGCCCATATTCTATCCCCAAGACTTGGCCTCCGTATGGGGCCTCTCCATACTCCTATCCATCGGCGCCGGTCTATATCCGGCGTGGAGGGCCTCCGGGCTGGAGCCCGTGGTGGCCCTGAGGAAGGAGTGAGCGGCTCCCGGGAGCGGGGAAGCGGGGGCGCTTGAACCGCCGCCAGGGGGGCGCGAGGGGCCATGGCCCGGGGGTGGATGGCGACGATCGCCATACTTCTCCTCCTTTCCCCCTCCGCCCCATTGGCGCGGGCCTCGGGGGAAACGGTCCATGTATCGCCCGGCCGCCACTCCCTATTTTTGGGCGATTCCCCGGCCCTAGTGCGCCTCGGCTATCCGAACAGCTCGATCCTCATCGGCGCCAATGGGGACCTCCTCTTCGAGCTGACCCTGAATGGCAATTATAGCTCCATCGATATTTACGTCCCACCGGAGTTCAAGGGGCTGGACCAGGGTGATACCTCGAACGTTTGGACGAACTCCACGAACGACTACAATTTGATATCCATAAGGGTTATGGATTCTTGGGATGTAAGGGCGCCGGGCTGGTGGAGGGTCAGGGTGTCAAACATCACCTCCCCAAAAAGGGAAGGCGAGGAGTATGGGCTGGCCCTGAGGCTCTTCAACCTGACGGCGCCTTATGTGGCGGGCAGGTACTTCTTCAAGGTCTTCTTGAACGAAAAGATATCGATAGGGGCCAAGAACTTCCCAACGGTCGTCGTGGAGGCCGATATAAACCCGGCCTATATATCGGGCACGGTGCGCTATGGCGGGCCGGACCTGAAGCGCTATGGGAAGCCCTTGGACAAGCCCGGGAAGGTACTAGCGAGCGGCCTGACCCCGGACGGGAGGAGGGTCGAGGCCGTCGCCTACTTCAACGAGACGGCGAATGGCGCTTATACGCTCTACGGCTTGGCCGAGGGCACATACAACCTTACGTTCTCCGCGATCGGCTTCCCCCCCGTGACCTTGGACCGGCCCATATCGGTCCACATGGGCCAATCGCTGGAGGGCATCGATGCCTACATAGGCGAGGGCCTAATCGCGAACATAACGGTCTGGTCGAAATGTCGCGGGAGGCCAATACCTTGGGGCGTGAAATCGACCATCGCCGTAGAGCTCCTCGATATGTCGTTTAGCTCCGTGGCCAGCACCTCATTCCCGGGGGTACCCTCTCCACCTCATTACACGGATCCGGATTCCTGCACCCATTCGCTCTCGTTGAACGCTACCGAGTACACAGGCCATGTCCCCCAGGATAATGCCACCTACGTTTCCGGGATCCCGCCGGGAGATTATTACGTAAGGGCATACGTATGGGGATACATACAAACTAGGGATTACGTGATAAGCGCCCATAATGGGACCTCGTCCATCAACCTCGAGATGGACCTCCATAGGAGCGGTCGGTTAAATATAACGCTGAACTTCAAGGACCTCCCGGGGGCGAGGAACAGTTCAAAATTAACCGAATCCACTCTGATCAGGGTGAGGGCATACGATTCCCGGGGCAGGCTCTCGGCCTTGGAGTTCCGTAAAGCCGATCCTGGAGCCTATCAAGAATCGATCGTGTTGAGGGGCCTGCGCAACTATCGCGGCTCATTCGATTACGGCCTGCCGCCGGGCGATTATTGGATAGAGGTCGAGGCGGGGGGATTCCTCCAGCTCCAGCCCCTGATCGCCACGGTCGGCCCCGAATGCTC
Organism: Bathyarchaeia archaeon; assembly: GCA_038847005.1. Lineage (GTDB taxonomy): Archaea > Thermoproteota > Bathyarchaeia > 40CM-2-53-6 > CALIRQ01 > CALIRQ01. Next base: position 1,928 of record JAWCOP010000062.1, read on the forward strand.
GTTGACGAAGGCGAGCCTCGAGATGGTCAGGGGAGGGCGCTTGAACATAACGATAACCTCGATGGATTGGGAAAGGCCGAGGGTTCCGAGGCCTTGGGCCCATCCGGGCTCTAGGATAAACGTCGAGGTCGTAAATAAGCTCGGCGAGGTGGTCGCGATCCTGAACGCCACCCAGCCCGCCTCCGATTCCGCGGTCCGCCTCGAATACGGCGGCCTTTACGCGGGCTTGGAGCCCGGGGATTATATGCTGATGGCGTATACGGTGGGCTACATACAGCGGGCCCCCGTCCTCGTGCCCGTGTACTTGAACTCCACGAGCCACGTGGAGATAGATTTGGAGAAGGGGATCGATATAGACTTGACGGTGCTCCTTAAGGAGGAGGGGATCCCGAAGCGAATCGCGGGGAATCCTCCCATAAGGGTCGAGGTCTACGACCGGATGGGCGCTATTGTGGGCGCGAGCATACGCGCAATTTACAACGAATGGAATTTAACAACTCGCGTATCGGGGTTCGAAAAATACGCCGGCAACCCGGCCGTGAGGTGGGCGAACTTCTACGATGCCACCGACGGATACCCCCAGAAGGATTGGGGATTGCCGCCGGGCGAATACTCCATAAGGGTCTTGGTCCCCGGCTACGAGCAAACGCTCAAGGTGGAGTTCGAGGCCCGCGGCCCCGGATCCGTTTCGGTCATCGTGAGCCTTGAGAAGCTTGGGAGGGTGAGCGGGAGGGTCTTCGGCTTCGACTTCCTCGGCAGGCCGAGGCCCCTATCTTGGGCCGGGGTTAGCGCCCATAGGACCGAGGCCTTCACCTGCTCCCTCGATGGCCACTTCGAGCTTTGGCTCCCAAAGGGCGATTACGCCATAGGGGTGGCGGCGGAGGGATACGGCTCCAAATCCATTGGGCTCCACGTGGAGTGGGCATCGGAAACGCACTTGGAGTTCTTCCTCGGGGACGGTTGGCCGCTCTCGCGGTGATCCCAATCTCTAGGGCCTATCATCGTTGGGAGGCTAATCCTCGCCCCTCCCATTTGGGCCGGCGGTGGAGGGCCGAACCCCCCGAGCCCCCCTTCATGGCCTCATCCATGAAGAACGGGGCCCTGAGCTCGACCGCCCTAATGAAAGCCTCCCTGAGCCTCCCCTGATCCGCATGATTCCTCAACGCGCCGATCAGATCGATCAGGTTATCGTCCCGCATCAGACAGGGCTTGAGCTTGCCGTCCGATGTTACCCTGATGCGCTTGCAATTCATGCAGAACTCCGAGTTGTGCATCGGCCTGACCACCTCCACCTCCCCGCCCCCCCTCAGGAGATACCTCCGCCTGTGATGAAGGGCCCTGACCTCCACCCTGCTAGACCGTTTCTCGAGCTCCTCCTCAACGCCGAGGAGGTCCGCGTGATGTTTCTCGTATACCTCGTCATTGAACAGGGCCTCCAGCTCTATCAATTGGAGGACGGCTCCGATCCCCTTCGCGAAATCCACCATGCTCCATACCTCCTCATCGTTTATCCCCTTCATTACGACCATGTTCAGCTTGACCGGGCTCAACCCGGCCCCAACGGCCGCCTCTATACCCGAGAGGACGTCCCCGAGGCGGTCGGATCCGGTGATGCGCTCATAGGTCCCCCTATCCAACGTATCCAAGCTAACGTTCACCCGATCCAGCCCGGAGGCCCTCAGATCCCTCGCGAACTCGGCGAGGAGCGTTCCGTTGGTGGTCATGGAGAGGTCGCCCACTGGGGCCCCGCGCTTGATCCCGCCAACGATCTCAACTATGTCGTCCCTCAGGAGCGGCTCCCCGCCCGTCAGCTTCACGGCCCTTATGCCGAAGCCGCTGGCCAATCTAACGATCTCCGAGATCTCCTCCGGCGCCATCTCAGCCCCCTCCCCCTGTTCCCCCTCCCTATGGCAATAGATGCAGCGGAGGTTGCACCTTTGCGTCAGCGCGATCCTGATGCCCATGACGGGCCTACCATAACGGTCTAATAGGGTCAAGCCGGCTCGACTCGGTTGGATCTTTTCGTCTCAATGATAGAAATACTTTTCCATGGATTGAGCGCCTCACCGCAAGGCTAGGGGCGGCCCTCCGCTAAGGGGCCATGACGGATGGATCCGCTCTCATGAGGAAATCCCTCAACTTTAAGATTGGGACGATGGCCACCCCGCCCTTAACCCCGATCCCGCTGTCAAGGAGCGTCAAAACCACCGGCCATAGTATCGCTCCGTTCGGCATACCCATGGCCCGGCCCAAGCCGGTCCTCTTGAGCCATTCCCCGAGCTCCTCGGTCCTCCTCCTCTGGGCCTCCGCCGCCTTCAAGATCCCGCCTTCGTTGGCGCGCATCCAGCGCTTGCAATCGATCGAGAGCGAGAAGAGGGGGCCGATGGCCAATAGATCCACCTCGGCCCTACCCCTCCCCCCCTTGAACCTCAGATGCTTAACGCACTTGAAGCCCATATTCCTCAGGACCTCCTCCGCGAAATCCTCGAACCCCCTCCAATCCATGGCCCTCCCCACGGAATCGGGCTCCGCGCCGTTCTCGATCGCGAAGAGCGCCAGCTCCAGCCTTTGCCCCGCGGTGGCGGAAACCCGATCCCCCTCCAATCTCAATAGGCCCCCCTCGGCCATCTCGGCCAGCCTCTCCCTAAGCACGGAACCCGGGTACTTGGAGCCTAGCTCCGAGATCCGGATCGGGCCCTCCCTTGACTTGAGCTTCCTCAGGAGCTCGAGGGCCAAGAGCCCGAGCCACAGGCGTTCGCTCATCCCATCCGCCTCGAATCGTAGCGGCGGATTAAAGCATATCTCGGTTCCGGCCTCAAACCACGCTCATTGGAAAGGTTTTTAGTAGCCCCGGGGATTGGGCTACGGGGCGCGGGATGGCCTCCTTGGGATGGGAGCGGGGGACCCGCTCCGGGAAGGATCGATGCCCAAAGGCCCGCGAGGGGAGGCCGATCATCGTAGGGCCGTACCGGTGATGGGTTGGATGGGCGGGGAATATGCCCTCGGAAACTACGTCCTGAGGAAGTTCTCCAAGGCAGATCTTGATAAGGTCATGAGGATAAATGAGGAATGCCTCCCCGAGAACTATACGCCATTCTTCTACTTGGATCTGCATCAGAGCTTCCCAAACTCCTTCATAGTCGCGGAGCTTAATGGGGAAATACTCGGCTACGTCATGTGCCGAGTCGAGTGGAGCCTATCGGAGTTCGATAGATGGAAACTGGCCAAGAAGGGGCACATAATCTCCATCGCGGTCCTCCCGGAACATCGCAGGAAGGGCATAGGTAGGGCCCTCATGATCGAGGCGATGGAGGCCTTGGGGGAATATGGGGCGAGCGAGATATATCTGGAGGTAAGGGTCACGAACCATCCGGCCATCAACCTCTATAGGGATCTGAAGTTCGAGATAGTGAACAGGATAAGGCATTACTATAGCGATGGGGAGGACGCCTATGTGATGGCTAGGAGGTGCGAGCCCAAGGCCGGGGATTGACAAAGCCCGGGGGTAAATCAATATAAAGTTCGGGCGAATCTTCCCTTAGGCCATTTGGGGGTGGGTGAGCGAAATGAGGATACCCGGTATAAGGGAGGAGGT
>JAWCOP010000063.1:0-5462 GCA_038847005.1 Bathyarchaeia archaeon
GCCAGGCTGAGGGAGGATATGAAGGAGGGCTTCGAGAGGATGGATAGGCGCCTATCGGCCATCGGGGCGAGGTGGGGCCTGATGAGCGAGGAGGCCTTCAGGGAGGGCCTGAAGGGCATTTTGGAGAAGGAGTTCGGGGCCAAGGTCGAGAGATGGGCCGGCAATGATGGGGAGGGGATCGTATACGGATATCCGAGCCGGGTCGAGGTCGACATCGCCATAAGGGATGGCAAGGTCATCCTCATGGAGGTCATGTCCCACGCGAGGGCCTCGGACGTGGCCGCCTTTTGGAGGAAGGCCCTCGCCTATGAGAGGGCCACGGGGAATAGGCCCTCGAGGCTCGTGATCGTTACGCCCTACGCCGATGGGGGCGCCGTGGAGGCCTGCCTGAGGCGCGGCATAGAGCTCTATACCAAGGTATAGGGATCCCATCCCTCCATGGGAAAGCCGGGCTCGCGCCGGGGAAAGGGCGATCGGGGCCTTGATCGGGCCCGCCCGAGCCATCGGATTGCCCGCGGCCAAAACCCTTTAAGAAGCGGGATCGCGCCAGGATCCATGAGGGCCATGGAGCGAGGGGAAGGTCCCGGCGATCATCAAGGGGCATCCCGGCGCCATGATCGAGGCGTGGGAGCGCAAGCCCGACCTGCTCGCCGGGCTTATGCTCAGGCTGGCCCCATGGGGCCGCTTCGCCGCGAAGGAGGGCATAAGGGCGCTATTGGGCTTCTTGGAGAAGCGTTTCGAGGATATGAATAAGCGGTTCGAGGACCTCGGGCATTACGCCGATAAGCGGGTCGGCTTGGCGGAGGGGATCCTCGGGGGCTTCAATGCCCCGATGCCCGCCGCGGTCTTGGCGATGCTCCTGAAAGCATTCCTGGGCTGAGGCCGGATGGGCGCCCCGCACCATGGCCAGCGATCCGCGGCGCCCCCCGAGCCATACGGGCGGCTCCTGGAGGCGCTCCTCCAAGCCCTGAGGGGGGAGCTCGGGGATCGCCTCGTCACCCTCGCCCTCTTCGGCTCCGCCGCCCGCGGGGAGGCGCGCCGCGATGGCGATGTCGACCTGCTCATCGTGGCGAAGGGCTTGCCAAGGAGCAGGTTGGAGAGGCAGGGGATATTCATGAGGGCCGAGGAGAGGGTGGAGCCCCTCTTGGAGGGACTCGCCGCCGAGGGCTTCCAAATCGACTTCTCCCCAATATTGAAGACCCCGGAGGAGGCCGCCAGGCTTTCGCCCCTTTACCTCGATATGCTCGATGACGCCATCATCCCATACGATGAGGGGGGCTTCTTCGCGGATGTACTGGAGAGGCTCCGCCGGAGGCTGGGGGAGCTCGGCGCCAAAAGGATCAGGATGGGCAAGAGGTGGTATTGGGTCCTGAAGGAGCCCTATAGACCGGGGGAGGAGATAATCATTGAATAACGTCGATATGGCCAGATCCTATCTTCGGCAATCCGAGGAGAGGCTAAAGCACGCCAAGGAGGCGCTGGAGGGCGGCAACTACGCCTACGTGCTCCGCCAAAGCCAAGAGGCGGTCGAGCTATCGCTCAAGGCCGCGCTGCGATTGGTTGGGGTGGAGCCGCCAAAATGGCACGACGTTGGCCCCTTGCTCAAGCGCTGCGGGGATAGGTTCCCCGAATGGTTCAGGCCCTTGATACCCTCCCTGGCGGCGATATCGAGGAAGCTGAGGCGGGAGAGGGAGGCGAGCTTATATGGGGATGAGGAAACGGGCGCGCCGCCCGAGGAGCTTTATACGGCGGATGATGCCCGCGAGGCCTTGGAGGGCGCCCTCAGGGCCCATGAGGCCTGCGAAAGGCTCCTCGGGGGGTTTCGATGAGGGCATCCCGCCCAACGGCGCGGGCGCGGCCGGATTGCCGTCAAGCGATCGAGGCGAAAAGATCCTTCGGCCTATGGAACTCCTCCGTGGCCTTCAGGAGCCATATGCCCTTCCTCCTAGCCTCCTCGATCAATTCGGCCATGGGCAGCGAGGCGTATATCGCGAGGATCGCCTTCCCCCTCAGCCTCTCCGGGTGATCCCTCCTCAGCCTCTCGAGCTTCCTCAATAGCTCATCCGCCAACCCGGCGCCGGCCCTGACGGCCGCCTCCCCTATGAGGCATATGCCATCGGAGGCGCCGTAGAGGTTTATCTCCAAGCCCGGCAACGATAGCGACGTCAGCTCCATCCTTATCCCCATTTCCTCGAGCCTATGCCTTATGACCGACCTCGCCTCGTCCTCGATATCTATCGTCAGCTTCTCCAAGGTCCTCTCGACCCTCCCGAGCCTGGCGTCCATCCTCTCCATCCGGGCGAGCATCCTATTGAAGTCCTCCCTCAGCTTGACCTGCTCTTCCCTCAGCCTGAGCTGCTCCTCCCTCAGCCCGGCCAGCTCATCCCATATCCTCCTCGTTTCCTCCCTCAGCTTGAGCTGCTCTTGCCTGAGCTCGGCCAGCTCCTCCCATATCCTCCTCGTTTCCCCCCTCAGCCCGGCTAAGTCCTCCCATATCCTCCTCGTTTCCTCCCTAATGCCCGCTTGCTCCTGCCTGAGCCTGACCTGCTCCTCGGCCAAGGCATCGAGCCTCTTCAGGATCTCAGATAGGCCGAAGTAGCCGGCGATGGCGTATCGGAACTCCAAATCCTTATCGAGGAGCTCCAGGATCTCCCTCTTCAGCGAACCCATCCCATCGGGGCTTGTTCGGGGCCCGATTTATAAAGGATCGCGCCCGCTCCGGCTCGCGAATGCTCCCCTCGGCCTCCTCACGCGCGGCCCGAGGGAGGGGGTCCGGGCTTTAAGGGCTCGTTATGGTCACGCTTCCGCTCACGTACTTATCCGGGATGTGGCCCCAAGCGTAGGGATTGCCTATGAATATGCCCAAGGTACCCCCTTCGGCCACGAACTCGTAATCTATCTCGTAGCCGGCCAGCTCGGCGATGAGGGGGCCATCCTCGTAATGGACCTTCACGAATATCCGCTCCGGCCTATCCCTGATCGAGTAATGATATCCCCGGAGTTGGATGCGGACGCGATCCCCCGCCCCCACCCCGTAGCTGAGCGCCGCCCCTCGCCCCGGCCGGATCTCGACGGATACCTCGTAGGCCCTTATCCGGGGCGCGGTCGTGGTCGTGGCCGTGGGGGTCGTCGCGGTCGTAGCCGTGGTGGCCGGCGGCGGGGGCGGCCCGATGGGCTTCGCCGTCGGGATAATCGCCGTTATGGTCGTGGTTATGGCTTGGGGGGCCTCCCGGCCTCCCTCGATCGAAACGTAGAGGAGGCCGAGGCCTGAAGCCAATAGGATGGCCGCTAGGCCCAGCAATAGGGCGGTCCTGAGGCGCCCGCCGCTCATCGAGATCGCCCCGGCGCCGGAGGGCCGCGTGGGCTGCTCAAGTCTATCCGGAATGCAATATCCCGAAGGGCTTAAAAAGGCTATGGGCGGATCGGCCGCCCGGGGCCTCGCGGGCCCGGGCTCATACCTCGCGGATGGGGCATTTGACGGCCCTCAAGAGCTCCTCGGCCCTTTCCACATCCAGCCTCATCGTATAAAGCCCCTTGGGGGTCCTGAGCTTCAGCTTCACCCCTCCCTTGGATCGCTTAACCCTGCACTCCGAGGCCTTCTCTGAGAGGCGGAGGAATTCGCCCGCGTCGAAGATCTCTTGGGGCAATCCCGATCCCGCCGGCATAGGCCCCTCGGGCCTTAAAAAACCTTGGCCCCTCCATCGGCCCTAAAGGCTTTAAACCCCTTCGCCGATAAGGGCCGGCGGATCCGAGTTGCCGATCATAGCGTATCTATTGATCGTGGCCGAGGTCGGGAGGGAATACGATATAGCCAATCGGATAAGGGGCATGGAGGGCGTCACGGAGGCGAGGATCGTATATGGGGAGTTCGATATCGTCGCCAGGCTCGAGGTCCCGGACCTATCGGTCCTCGACGGCATAGTCACCAGGATGAGGGGCATACCGGGCATAATAAAGACCTCGACGCTGATAGCATCCCCATAGCCGGGGCAAATTTTAAAATCCGGCTGGCGGGGATCTTAGGCGGATGCGGGCCCGTAGCTCAGCCAGATCGAGATGGCATCGATCCTGAAGAGGTTAGAGCAGCAGGCTCATAGCCCCGTTGGGAGGGACCTGCTGGTCGCCGGTTCGAATCCGGCCGGGCCCATCCAATAACCCCCATAAACCATACCGAGCCGGCCTATTACGGCGGGATCGGGATCGCTAAGGTTTATTAATTCGGCTCCAGCCCTTCAGATCGCCGCCGTGGGAGCCGCCGTACCCATGGGCCATGGCCCGATGGGCGAGAGCTCAGCGGTAGAGCAGCGGACCCGCGCCCGAGCGGGGCTGAGGCTGTTAAGGGGCCCCGGCGGGCCCCGCTGGGACCCGTTGGTCAGGGGTTCGAATCCTCTCGGCGGCGCCACATCCCCCAATCGCTCCTTAACCCAGGGGTTTCCTTCGGAAACAACCCGTTTCCCCATGCCGATGGGGAACGGCGCGCCGCAAGGCTGGGGATATTTATAAGGCCTCCCAATTGGATGGGGCCCGAGGGGAGCGCCCCCATGGAAACGCCGTAGACGGGCTATGTTGTTAAGGGGGAGCTCAAACCCCTTCGAGCTGTTGTTTAGGAAATCGCTTTTGGATGGTTATTACGGTCCCCTAAGGGGTTTGAAAAAAGAAAGGGGGAATGGAAAGGAGCTCAGGCGGATAGGATTCGCCTTATCGTCTCCTCCGATGGCGGCTTCGTGGCCAAGCTCACCGGCACCGTGACCAAGAAGTTGACGAAGAGCCCCCAGATCCCAGAGTGGATCTGGAGCGGATCGGGCCAAACGAACGTCGTCAGCAATACCACTATAACTCCGGCTATCATCCCGGCGAATACGCCCGCCTTGGTGACCCTCCTCCAAGCTAGGCCGAAAACCCATCCCGGGAAGAATTGGACTACGCCGCTATAGGCCACCAAGAGAAGGTAGACGAGCAACTGAGGATAGTATAGGGCCAAGAAGAGGCATATTATCGTGAAGATTATGGATAGCGCCCGCGCCGTCCAAGCCGTGGCCGTTTCGCTGGCCTTCGGCCAGATCCCCCTTTGGATGACGTTCCTCGCCACTAGGCCGGATTCGCATTGGATCAGCCCGGCGCCGCTCGATATGGCCGCCGCGAGCCCCCCGGCCCCGACGAGGCCGACGATCCATGGGTTGAAGAAGTACTTCACCGATTCTATAACAGCGTAGTCAGCGGCGGGGAGCTTATAGCCCGTTATGCCCGGGAAGAGGATTATCGCCGCGAAGCCCACGAAGACTATCGGGAGGGAGAGGATCGAATACCAGGACATCCAAGCGCACGTCCGCATTATATCCTTCTCCTGCTTCGCGGAATAGCCCCTTTGGACCAGGTGCGGGAACATCCAAAAGCCCAGCGTAGTTAGGAGAAGGCTCGACATATACCAAGGATAGCCGTGGATCCCCCTTGCCCCGGGCAAG
>JAWCOP010000064.1:0-3389 GCA_038847005.1 Bathyarchaeia archaeon
GGCAAAAGGCTCGTATCGACTATCAAATCGTACGCGGATAGGTCATTGGCATCTATCCCATATAGGTTGAGGTACCTCTCCTTCTGGGCCGCCTCCCTGATCCGGGTTTGTTCCCTCGCCCTCCCGATGTCGAGGCCATCCCTCTCCGCTATCCTCTTGAACCTCAGCTCATCCGGGGCGAAGAGGTATATCCTCATATCGGCCGCCTCCCCAGCCATCCAAGCCACCAGCTGCCCCTCAACCACCACAGACCCCTTCTCAACCTCCCTTTTGGTGAGGGCATCGATCTCCTCGTCTATGGATGGGTCCCGCTTGGCGAGCTCGCTCATCTCCTCCAAGGATAGCCCCCTCTCCCCCGCGATCTCCCTGAACAATTTTCCGGCGGATGAAAGGCGGAGGCCGAACTCGCCCGCTATGGACTTCGCGTATGTTGATTTCCCAGTCCCATGAAGCCCGCCTATTGCGATCACTTTGCACAAATCAGGCCATCGACCCTCAATCTTCGGGGTTGAGCCCGAATAGCCTCGACAGGGGCAGGCTGATCGCGAAGGAGCAAAGGATGTACCAAGCGGCGAAGGAGAGGTCGCTCCCGAGGATCCAAGGTATCGTGAATGGGGATTTGGCGACGGTGGAATTGCCGAAGAAATTGCTCAGCACTATCCATATCATCCAGAACGGGATTATGAATATGAAGCTTATCTTCATCCTATCCCACATCATCTTGCTTTGCAACTTCATTATTGATTGTTGCTTCTTAGCGACCTTGGCCATGAGTTGTTTATCCCCGCTCTTCCTCGCCCTATCGAACTCCTCCCTCCAAGCGGCCACCTCCTTCGAAAGCCTCCTCAGCTTTTGGACGTCGACCAGCAACCTGTTGGCCAAGTTAGTTATCAATGAAAGCAGGAAGGCTAGGGCCAGTATTAATATGGTCGAGCTCGGGATCGAGGAGTAGGGCTTCAGCGCCTCCATGCACGCTTTCCAAAGCTCGGCGATCGGATCCAATCACCTCACCATCTTGGATATTATTCCGAATAGCTCCTCCGCGGCCTCCAAGTGCCTGCCGGGCTCGTTGTTGACTATCTTCACCGGGGCCCCCGTCATCACGGAGCAGGCCGCGGCCAAGGACCTCGACCAATTCAGCTCCTGTTCTATGAGGGCCCTCGATGCCTCATCCCTCCTCCTGCTCCTATCGGATCTCCTGCGATTGGCTATCTCCTCTGGGGGGGCCTCGATGAGGACCAATAGCGAGGGCGAAAGCTTGGAGAGGACGTTCATCGGCAACCCGGGCCAAAGGCCGCAATCGGTCTTAACGAACATATGGGTATCCACTATCAATATCCCGCCGCCCCTCCTTTCGGAGATCTCCCTCGCGGCCTCGTCTTGGACCTCCCTCTGCAACGCGATGTCCTGCCTCCTTATATCGTCCCTATCCAAGGCCACCCCCTTCCTCTTGAGGATCTCGGACATGGCCGTGCCAAAGTTCACTATGGAGATGGGCACCCCGTTCCTCTCCGATACGCCCTTGAGAGCGTCCAAGACGGTCGTCTTTCCGACCCCCGGCAGGCCCGTGACTATAACCGTCAGCATGGCGCGCTCCTCACTTTCCGAGGATCCCCCTCAGGGCCGGGTACATCTCCGCCACCCTTTCGCGGGCCAAGATCTGGTAATATTGCTCTAGGATCCCGACCGTTAACAAAATGCCCGTACCAGATCCGAAGGCGCCCAAGAAATCCGAGAGGGCAGCGATGAGGCCGATTATTATCCCGCCCAAGATAGTGACGGTCGGTATATATCGGGAGAGCAATTGCCTTATCGGGACATCGGCCCTCCTGAATCCACCGACCTGCATGCCGGAATCTATGAGTTGCTTCGCCACCGCGGCCGCGTCCATGCCGCTGACCTCAACCCAAGTCCTCGCGAAGAATACGCACGTGAGGACCATGAGGAATACATGCGCCAAGGATCTCATGGGGTCCTGCGCAACCTCGGAGAGGCTCTTCGGGGATGTCACATAATAGACCAAGCCGCCGCTCGGCCTATAGGAGTTCCCAGCCACCTCGAACGTGCCCAATAGGTTCATCCAGAAGTTGGTCCCCGTGGGATTGAGCCTCGACCAGATTATCTGGGAGATGAAGTATATGTTCCCGAAGAGCGCGGCGGCGAAGATCACCGGTATGTTGGATACGTAGAGCAATTTTATCGGGAACTTCCCCCTGAACCCCCTATACTGCGAATGGGATATTGGTATCTCCACCCTAAGGCTGTTCACATATATGATCAAGATGAATACCGCTAGCGTCGTCAGGAACCCTATCATATCCGGCAGGCCCTCCCCGCGGTAGAACGCCTCCTGCAATGGGCTACGCATCATAAGGGATTGTATGAAGGCCACGAGGGCCCCTAGGTACTTCCCATCGCTCATCGGGCCGACCGGGGCTATGGATTCCCACCAAATCCTCTGCGCTACCCCGGCAGCTATGAAGAGGCTTATCCCGCTCCCGAGCCCCCATCCCTTCTGCAATAGCTCATCCAATAGCATTATCACAATCCCGGCCACGACCAGCTGGAGGAGGATTATGAGCTGGTTCTGGACGGAGATCGCGCCGTAGGCCCCCCCGATTATGTAGGCCAAGGCCTCGAAGACCGTCATTATTATGGCGAGGACCTTGCTCGCGCCCGTGAAGAGTGCCCTATCCTCGGGCTTCGTCATATCAACGTCGATCATCTTAGAGCCGGATAATATCTGAAGTATGAGGCCGCCCGTCACTATCGGGCCTATCCCGAGCTCCATGAGGGTTCCCCTGCTCGAGGCGAATATCACCCTCATGGCCCCGAAGGGATCCGCGAGACCTTCCTTCCCGATGCCGTAAAGCGGTATCCTAGTCATGACCAAGTAGGTTATCAGCGCCACGGCGGTCCAAACCAGCTTCTCGTTGAATGGCACCCTCCGCTCCGGCTTCTTCACGTCGGGTATGAATCTCGCGAACGGTTGGAATATTTCTATGAACCTAACCATTTATGCCGATCCCTCGGGAGCTCAATACAACCTTGCCCCCGGCCCCCTCTATCTTCTCCAAGGCCGACCTAGAGCAAGCCCCAGCCTTGACCTCTATTGGGATCGATATCTCCCCTTCGCCGAGTATCTTGGAATAGCCCAGCTCCCCCAGATCAAGGCTTATTGGCTGGCCGGCCTTTATCCTGCCGCTATCTATCAGCTTCGATATTAGCTCGGACAGTTCGCCCACGTTTATCGCCCCGACCTCCTTAGCCAAGGGCGGGGTGAATCCCTTCTTCCCCTTCCTTATGCCCTTGCTCAACAGTAGCGTCCATTTATGCTTGCACCAGCCCGCGTTCCCGCGTCCGCCCTTGCTCCCATGCTTCCTATGCTG
>JAWCOP010000064.1:3399-5455 GCA_038847005.1 Bathyarchaeia archaeon
CTTCCTCTTCCTAGTAGCCATCCCGCTCGCCTCCTAGGATTCAGGACATTCTCTCTATAAGTTCATCTATCCCCCTTCCCCTATAACCGAGCTCCCCGCCCGATCCATATGGCCTCTTGACGCTCCCCCTAAAACCCCCCTTCGGGGGATGGAGCCTGAACACGGGCTTCAACCCCCTCTTATAAAGCTCCCTAGGGCTTATCCTCCCCTCGAGGATCCCGCGGGCGATCTCCTCGACCGAACCATACCCGAGCCTATTGAGCGCTCCCCCATCCAGCCCCCCAGCGCCCGCGATCCTCCCCCTCCTCTCGAGTAGGAGCGCCAACTTCTCGGGGCTCGGCTCCCCCCATGTCACCAAATCCTTCACTTTCCTCAACATCCCGATGGAATCGGGCTTGTTCGGGACTAGGACCGCATGGAATCTCCTCCCAAGCCTCAGCGATCTGAGGGCGTATTCCACCTCGCCCCCCATCTTCACCCCGCTCCTCAGCCTTATAGCCAAGAGCACACCGGGCGCATCCGCCGACAACGAAATCACCGTTAAACCGTTCAGGACCATTCCGAGGGCGGGATGACGCGATAGCTACCCCTGAGCGCGTCGTATATCGCGTATGCCATTGAGCTAAGAGTGCAAGTGGAGCCGAAGGTCCTAGTCCAGCAATCCTTCACCCCGGCCAGCCTCAATATGGCCTTGGTGATCTCTCCGCCAACCAATCCGAGGCCCCTCGGTCCCGGGATCAATTCGATCGAAACGCTCCCGCATTTCCCCCTGACCTTGAATGGGAGGGAATGGGGCTGATCGCAGGCGCACTCCCAGCTCCCGCAACCCCTTAGGATGGGGATTATGCTGAGCTTGGCATCTATGACGGCTTTATCTATCGCGATCCTCACCTGCCTAGCTTTCCCGGAGCCGACCCCAACGTACCCGTCCTCATTCCCAACGCAGACCACCGCTTTGAACCTCGTCTTCTCCCCGGCATCGGTCTGCTTTTGAACGATCCCTATGCCGAGGACCTCGTGCTTAACGTTCGGGAGGAGGGCATCGACTATCTCCGGCTCCATTATCTTCAATCCCTGCGTGAATATATCCGCCAACGAGGCCAGCTTGCCCTCTTGGACCATCCTCCCCACCTTGGTCCTAGGGATCCATTCCCCCCCTCCCCTGCCCGCGTGGCCCGTTTCAATCACCCCCCTGCGGCGCGGCCAATATGGCGCCCCTAACCCGGTCGAATTGCTCCGGGATCCTTCCGGGCTCCAGTCCGGCCTTGAGATAGAGCGAGAAAAATCCGCCGTATCCTCCCTTTGATTCCAGAAGCCATTTCGCATAAGAGGCTATATGCTCCCCCCTGATCCTATGCTCTTGGGGCAATATGCCTTCGCCGTGCGGGATTTCAAGGCCCGCGTCCAGAGCGCCCTTGAGGGCCGCGAACGCCCTGGAGCCCGCGGTCGCCCCCCTCGGGCCGATATCCAACACGGCGCGGGATATCCCCTTCGCAACGGCCCTCTTACCAGCCAAGAGGCCCGTGAGATAGGCGGCCGGGACGTTCCCCGTCCCGCCGTTCCAATCGAATTTCCTCAACTCCTTCGAGCTGGCGGAGGCCACCGTGCGATCCCCTTCCTCCCCTGTTTCAACGACCTGCACGTGAATATTCTTGAGCGTGGGCCTGACGACAAGCCGAGGGAGGCCCGAGAGGAGGAGGGCCCTCCTCTTCCTATAATCGGTCTTGCCCTCCCTCCTCCTCCTGAACGCGAGCCTATACCTCGGACCTTTTGCCAAGTTCAGTGCCCCTACCTTCTCTTAGCGAGCTTATGGGCCTCTATATATTCCTTCAGGTGCGATACGCTCCTGAAGGAGCCCCCCTTCGCCAGGAGCATGAGCCTCCTGTATACGGACTTAGTGATCCTGCGGCCATCCCTCATTGACTTGAGGTATCTCCTGATCGCCCTTATCCCGCTCACCCATTCGCTCTTCCCACCGCCCCTGCTACCCTTCCTACTCCCCGGGCCCTTCCTCCTCCCCTTCGCCAGCCTCTCCCTCCTCCTAGACCCGCTTATC
>JAWCOP010000065.1:0-5352 GCA_038847005.1 Bathyarchaeia archaeon
TAGAAATCGATCGACCCGCGATTCCTCATCTCCTCCAAGAAGGAGTTCAGGAGCTCGGCTATCTTTACGTCCCAAGGCCTGAGCCTGTGGAGGCGGACCAAGTCGAAGAGCAAGGCGTAGGGGGGGTTCAGCCAAAACGGTTTGCCCAACATCGTTTCCCACCGTCCGCGGATTGGCCCAGGCGATGCTCATTTTGTCCCAAGGGCCAATATTTCAGCCTTTCCAAGGACCGAGGAGGGATTGTTGATAAACCGCTCCTCGGCCTTCGCCGATTCGATAGCGGGGTTGGCGCTAGCCGCCGCCCCCCTCGATCTTGGGCAAGCAGACCACGTTCGATACGCCATCCTTTAGATATACGCCGTAGACCTTGTCCCCGGCGGATATCATGGAGTCCCTGAGGGTTATAACTATGAATTGGGAATCCCTGGAGCGCTCCTTCAATATCTCGGCAAGTTTTTGCGAATTTAATGGATCCAGATGAGCATCTATTTCATCGAAGGCGTAAAAGGGCACCGGGCGGAAGGCTTGCAGCGCCAAGATGAAGCATACGGTGGCGACGGACTTCTCCCCGCCGCTGGCGCTCCCTATCGAGAGCTCGGCCTTGCCCGGGAACTTGGCCGATATATCCACCCCGCCCTCGAATGGGTTCTCCCGGTTCTCCAAGACCAGCCTCCCCTCCCCGCCCGTCATCCTCCGGAATATCTCTTGGAAGTTTTGCGATATCCTCTCGAAGGCCGAGAGGAAGGTTGCGAGCTTCTTCTCCTCCAGCTCCGCCATGAATTTCAATATGGAGGCCTTCTCCATCTCCAGCTCCGCTATCTTGGTGGAGAGTTGCTTGTAATTGTTCTTCTGCTCCTCGTAATGGATTATGGCCAATTGATTCACCAATCCGATCCGCTCGAGCTCCCCCTCGAGGGCCTCGATCTCCCTTTGGAGGGCTTGCGCATCCAATCCCGCGACGGCCAAGGGGGAATCGAACCCGAGGTCCTTCAATCGAATCCGGAGCAGCTCGACCCTATTCCTCCTCTCCTGAACGCCCCTGTCCAGTTCCCTGATCGACCCCTCGATCCCCTCAATCGATTCGGAGATACCCGATATCTCCCCCTCGAGATCCCCGAGCTCGATCTCCAAGGCCCGCCTTTCGGAGGCGATCGATTCGATGGATTTTATCAACTCGGCCCTCTTGGCCCTAAGGGCATCGAGCCCCCCCTCGAGGGATCGCCTCCTCTCCTCGATCGCCTCGATCTCCGATCCCATAATCGAAATCTCCCTCTTCAATGCGGCGATCCTCCTCGAGGCCTCCACCATCTCCTTGGCGTTGCCCCTGATGGAGTACTCCAAGTCCATCATCTCCCTCTCCACCTTCGCGCATTCCCCCTTGGCCAGCTCCAGCTCCCTCGAGACCCCCTCGATCCTCGCCCTCAATTCGAGCCTGATCCGGCGGCGGATCGGGTCATCGATCTTCGCCATCTCCCCCCTCACCCTTTCCAGCTCCTCAACGGCGGCTTCCCTCTCCCTCGAGAGCTCCCCAAGCCTCGCCTCGAGGTTCGCCTTGGCGATCGCCATGTCCCCCATCCCCCCATCGATCGCCCTCAAAGCCGATTCTATGCGGCCGATGCCGGCATCGATCCCCTCCAATTCCCTCTGGGAGGACTTCAGGGAGGCTTCGATCATGGATTTCTGCTCCAATATCCCCTCCATCGCCTTGGCCAACGCGTCCCTCTTCCCCCTACCAATACCAATGGCCTTTTCGAGCTCCTCGAGGCGATGCCTCAGCTCCCTCTCCATCCTCATGGCCTCGGTCGGGGATCGGGGCCTCGAATCCCTATTAGATCCGCTCGAGAGGCCTCCGCCGGGCTCGTAGAGGCTTCCGTTTCTCGTAACGGCCCTGATCCCCTTCGAATAGCAATAGGCGGCCGCGGCCTTGGAATTTATCAGGACCGTATCCCCGAAGACGAAGTCGACGGCGGGCCTTAGGGCCTCATCGCATTTTATCAGCCCTGATAATGGTCGGATGAGCCCCGGGAACCTTTGGGGGGAATTTCCCCTAGGGGCCAAGTTCCGCAGGGGTATCAGCTTAATCCCGCCGATCCCATGGCGCCGCGATTTCTCGATGCACGCCACGGCTGCCCCCAAATCCCTAACCACGATGGCATCCAACCAACCATCCGAGGCGGCCTCGATGGCCCTCCCGTATTCATCGCCATACTCGATCAGATCCGACAGCTTCCCCAAGAAGCCATCCAGCAGGCCCAAGCGGGCCAATTCCTCGATGCCTCTGATGGCCGATGGGCCGAGCTCGCGTTGGAATTTGGCGCTTAACTCCGCCAGCGCCGCCCTGGCCCCATCGAGGACCTCCTCGGCCCCGCCGACCTCCGCCTCGATCCTCTCCATTTCCCCCTTAATCCTCACGAACTCCTCGCGGATCCTCCGCATCTCGAGCTCGAGCGCCTCCACCAATCCCGATGCCCTCTCGCGGCTGGCCGATAGGGAGGCCCTCGTGGATTCTAGGGCCCTTTTCCTCCCATCGAGCGAGGAGAGCCTCCCCCCAATGGAGTCGAGCTCCCTCCTCGCGCCCTCGATCTTGGAGTCTAGGTTGGCCAGCTTCACCTCCAAAGACCTCCTCCTTTCCCCAAGCTCCTTAAGGAGGCCCTCATCCCTGCCGATGCCTTCCTCGAGGGCCTTCATCTCCTCGTTCGAGGCCAGCAACTCCGAAAGGAGGCCCTCGATCTTGGATCCCAATTCCCTCCTCTTGGCGAAGAGGCCCCGATATCGCTCCGCGAGCCCTTGGATCGAATCCCTGAGCGATGCCCGCTTGGCCTCCAAGGATTTTATCTCCTCCTCCATCCCCCGGATCCTCGAGGCCTTGAAGGCGATCTCCGCGGATAGGGCCGATATGGAGTTGCTGAGGTCCGAGATCTCCCTCTCCAGCCGGAAGAGGCCCTCATTGCCGTTCACCGAGAGCTCATCCAAGGCCCTCCTCTTCGCCTCGATCCCGGATTTCTTGGAGGACAGCTCAGCCCTCCTCGCCCTAAGCTCGCTCAGCTTCCCGTTGAGCTCTGCCAATTCGAGCTCCAACGGCCGGATCTCGCCCTCGATCCCATTGAGCTCGGAGGAGGCGAGCATGGCCTTGAGCTTCGAAACCTCGCTCTTTACGAAGGAATGCCGGATGTAATCGTTCCTCTCCCTCTCTAAGGATTCCACCCTTTGCCTAACTTCCGCCACCTTGGCGGATGCGATCTTTATGTTTATCTCCGCCCTCTGCAGGTGAACCTCCGCCTCCTTCTTCTTCTCATCGTAAACCCCTATGCCAACGATATCCGCTATGATCTTCATCCGCTCCTCGGGGGATAGCTCGGCTATCCTTGTGACGCTATGCTGCGGCACCATGTTATGGCCGGTCGCCATTATGTTCGCGGACGATAGCAGATCCATCAGGTACTTCCTCGAGATCTTCTTCCCGTTCAGCCTATATACCCCCTCCCCTCCCCCGCTGTACTCCCTAGAGATCGTGACTATATCGGAATCCACGGGTATCCTCCTATCGAGGTTTTCGAATTGCAGCGATACGTACGCGGATCCGGAGGGGGACTTCTGGCTCTTGTGTATGACATCGGATATGGCGGCACCCCTCAGCTCCCTCGGGCTCAGCTCCCCCAAGGCGAACTTTATCGAATCCATTATGTTGCTCTTCCCGGAGCCGTTCGGCCCCGTGACTATCGTGAGCCCCTTCTCAAGCGATATTGTGGTCTTCCTGCCGAACGTCTTGAAGCCCTTGATCGTGATCCTTTTTATATGGACCAATCAGAGATCCCCCGGGCCCGATGGCCGGTTGCTCGCCTCACCTCCCGAACCTCCTAGACCTCCTTTGATAGATCCGTATGGCCCGTAGGAGGTCGATCTTCCTGAAGTCGGGCCAATATATATCCAAGAAGCAGAGCTCGCTATAAGCCGATTGCCATATCAGGAACCCGCTCAGGCGTTCCTCCCCCGAGGTCCTTATGATCAAGTCCGGCTCGGGTTTCGGCAAATGGGCTGTGTAAAGGTTCCTCATGAAGAGGTCCTCATCTATATCGCTTGGCTCTATCCTCCCCTCCTTGACCATCTCCGCGATCTTCCTCGCCGCGTCCACTATCTCCGTCCTCCCCCCATAAGCCACGGCGAGGTTGAAGTAGCAATTGCTATAGCCCTTCGTGGCATCCTCCAATTCCCTCAACAAAGCCCTCAAGCTTTCGGGCAGCAGGGAGAGCCTACCTAGCGCCTTCACCCTAACCCCGTTCCTATGGATCTCCGGATTGGAGATGATCGCCCTCAGCCTCTCCTCCATAACCCGGAATATGTTATCGATCTCCTCCTTGCTCCTCCCCAGATTCTCCGTGGATAGTATGTATACGGTGACGATCTTTATCCCGAGCTCCAAGCACCACCGCAGGAAATCCTCGAGCGTTTTGGCGCCGTGGTTATGGCCCTCGGTCGTGGGCAACATCCGCTCGGAGGCCCACCTCCTGTTCCCATCCAGTATGACCGCTATATGCTCCGGCATCCCCTTTCCCTTGATCTCCCCCAGCAGCTTCCTCTCGTAGAGCTTGTAGACGCCCGTGAGCTCCAACGCTCTCCTCAGCGAGATCGCCGCCAAGCCCTATGGCCCCCCGGTTGGGGCCATGCAGTTGCACTTCCTCTCCAAAGGGATCGAGGCTATGACCCCCCTAAGGATCGCATCGATGATCGGATAAAGCCTTTCGGCCACCTCCAGCACCTCCTTGGCGGTCACCCTCTCCTGCATGCCGGCCGCCATATTCGAAACGAAGCAGAGCGGGCAATAGCATATGCCCAGCTCCCTCGCTAGGAAGGCCTCCGGGGAGGCGGTCATGCCGACGAGATCGGCCCCGAGGGCCCTCAGCATCCTTATCTCAGCCGGGGTTTCGAACCTCGGCCCCTCGGTCACCGCCATCACGGAGCCGCTCCGGACGACGGGCGCGCGCTTCTTGGACTCCTCGAGCAAAAGGCCCGCTATCTCCGGGCAGAAGGGCGTGCTGACGTCTATATGGGTGACGGGAGCCGCGTCGAAGAACGTCGATCTCCTGCCCTTTGTGAAATCCATCAGGTCGGCCGGGATCGCTATATCCCCGGGCCTGTAATCCGGGTTGATAGCCCCCACGGCGTTCGTGGAAACTATTCGCTCAACGCCCATGGATTTGAGGGCCCAGATGTTGGCCCTGTAATTGACCCTGTGTGGGGGAACGCTATGCCCGAGGCCGTGGCGCGGCAGGAACGCCACCTTTCTCCCGCCCATCTCCCCCGAGATTATGCGGGGCGGTATGCCGAAGGGTGTCCCTATGAGCACGGGCTTCC
>JAWCOP010000066.1:0-5203 GCA_038847005.1 Bathyarchaeia archaeon
TTATTTGATTTTAATCAAGATTTCAAAAGGGCCCCTTCGCGGACCCCTCCCCCCTATAGGGGGGGGTCAACGGCGTTATAATCGCGCCGCTGAGGATCCACATGGCCCCGCGTCGCCCAACGCGATCCCGTTCGCGTTAGGGCCCGACGTGCTCGTTGGCGAATCGCATCGGCCAGCCTTTTTATATCCGGCAACGGATCCATCGGAAAGTGGCTGGGGTTGGGCGGGTTCAAGACCGGGAAGGTGCCCCCGGATAAGCTGATGGAGCTGGTCTTCGGCTTCCTCGGGAGGCCGGATCCAAGGGTCTTGGTGGGCCCGGGCATAGGCGAGGACGCGGCCGTAATAGATATGGGCGATGCCTCGCTGGTTTTGGCGATGGACCCCATAACGGCCGCCAGCAGGGATCTCGGATGGCTATCGGTCCACATAAACGCGAACGACGTCGCCACTAGGGGCGCGGTCCCGAAGTGGTTCCTATGCGCGGTGCTCCTGCCCGAGGGGTCCGATGAGGGTGAATTGGGGGAGATAATGGGCCAAATGGATCGGGCCGCCAAGGAGCTCGGGGTGGCGATCGTTGGGGGCCACACGGAGGTGGCGCCGGGCATAAGGGCCCCGATAGTCATCGGGATGATGGCCGGGGAATGCCCCAAGGGCAGGCATTTTTCGACGGGGAGCGCCAAGCCCGGCGATAGGATAATAATGACCAAGACGGCCGGGATAGAGGGCACGGCCGTCATATCGATAAGCTATCCCGATATCCTCAAGGCCCCGGCGGGCGTCATAGAGCGCTCCAAGGGATTCCTCAGGAGCATAAGCGTTGTCGAGGAGGCGCTGGTGGCGGCGGGGATCGAGGGGGTCCACGCCCTCCACGATCCAACGGAGGGCGGAATATTGGGCGGCGTTTGGGAGATGGCGGCCGCATCCGGGCTCGGGGCCCTGATAGAGGCCGCGAGGGTGCCGATCGCGGAGGAGACAAGGGCCATTTGCGAATCCTTGGGGATAGATCCGATGAAATTGCTCGGCTCAGGGAGCCTGCTGATCTCGGTCGACCCCAGGGCGGAGGATGAGCTTCTGGGATCGCTGAGGGGGAGGGGGATTAAGGCGACCGAGATAGGGGAGATGAGGGAAGGGGCCTTCGGGGTCAAATTGATCGATGCGTCCGGGGGCTTGATGGAGATTGGATCCCCGCCGCGCGACTCCATATACGAGGTGATAGAGCTGTACGAGGCGGCATCGCGGGGCGAGGGTGGATGGGAGGGAGGATCCTGAGGGATCCGATCCCCCTCTCGCCGGATTACGTCCCAAGGGACCTGATCGGCAGGGATCGCGAGCTGCGGGATATGGCGCAGCATTTCCTTTCGCCGGCCCTCGAGCGCGGCGGCTCCCAGCTGATGGTCGTCGTTGGGCCGCGGGGCAGCGGGAAGACCGCCCTTTTGAAGCGTTTCGGGCAGCTCATCGAAGCGGCGGGCCTCGAACGCGGGGGGGCCGTGAAATGCGCTTACGTGAGCTGCTGGGGGGCTAGGGGGAGGCTGTTCAAGATCCTGGAGGCGGCCTTGGCATCCCTAGGGGCAGGGGGGGTCCTCAGGGGCCGCTCCTCCAAGGAGCTCCTCGGCCTCATCGGGCAAATCCCGAGCCGCGGGATCTTCCCCATCCTGGCGCTGGACGATGCGGAGGCGATCCTTTGGGCCGAGGGGGGCGATCCGATCTATATGCTCTCCAGGCCTTGGGAGGGCGCGGGCATCGGGGGCTTCGGCCTAATCCTCTCCTTGGGGGATTGGGGTTGCCTCGAGGGCCTCGATGGGAGCACCCTCAGCGCGCTGAGGAGGGGGATCCTGAGGCTCCGGGGTTATTCCAAGGCCGAGCTAAGGGCGATATTGGCCGATAGGGCTGGGATGGCGCTTAGGGAGGGCGCCTTGGAGGGGGATGCGCTCGATTTGATCGCTGATTCCTCATCCGCATCCGGGGACGCCGGCTTGGCGATCAGGGCCCTGAGGATGGCGGCGGAGCTGGCCGAGCGGGAGGGGGCCGGCTCCATCGAGGCGCGCCATGCCGAATGGGCCTTGGTGGAGGCCAGCGCCTCGCCGGATCCATCCATCTTGGAGGGCCTATCCGATCACGAGAGGCTGTTCCTCGCGGCCATAGCAAGGGCATTGGGGGGGAGGAGCTCGGAGGTGAGCATGGGCGAGGCGGAGGGCGAGTACTTGGCCCTCTGCGGGATCCGCGGGCTCGCGCCCAGGAAGCATACGCAGCTCTGGAAATACGCGAGGCGGCTCTCCATCGCCGGCCTGCTCTCGCTTAGGCCCTCGGGGGCCGGCTTCAAGGGGAGGACGACCCTCATAGGGCTCAGGGGCCTGAGGTGGGATAAAGTCATAAATTGCCCAGATCCCGAAACGGCCGCGATGGGGATATGAGCGGCATGGGCGGGGTGAGGATGGCCGATATCTCGGAGAAGGGCGATATACTGAGGGAGGCCGTTGCGTTCGGCGAGATCCGGATGAGGAGGGAGACTGTGGAGCTGATAAGGGGCGGGCGGATCGAGAAGGGCGATCCCCTCTACGCGGCCGAGATAGCCGCGATAATGGCGGCGAAGAACGCGAGCCAGATCATACCGCTTTGCCACCCGATCCAAATCACGCACGTCCAGCTGGAGCATCGCCTCAAAGAGGATTCGCTTGAGGTCAGGGCGAGGGTGAGGGCCGAATCGAAGACGGGGGTGGAGATGGAGGCGCTGGCGGCCGTTTCCGCGTTCCTCTTAACGGTTTGGGATATGGTGAAGAAATACGAGAAGGACGAGGAGGGTCAGTATCCGTTCACGGAGATAAGGGCCATAAGGGTGGAGAGGAAGAGGAAGGGTGAGGGGCTTGAGCGAGACATCAGAGGCGCATAAGGGGAGGGCCCCGAAGACCCTGAAATTCGCCGTTATAACATGCAGCACTTCCCGGAGCAGGGGCTCCGGCGAGCCCGACGCCTCCGGCGAAACGATCGTGAGGCTGATGGGGGGGAGGGGCCACGAGCTGACGATGAGGGCCACCGTCCCGGACGAGGAATCGGCCATATTGGAGGCGGTGTTGGGGGCCCTGAGGGGGGCCGACGTCGTGATAATCACGGGTGGGACGGGCATAGGGAAGGGCGACGTGACCATAGAGGCCGTGTCCAAGCTGTTCGAGAAGGACCTGCCCGGCTTCGGGGAGCTCTTCAGGCACCTCAGCTTCGAGAGGATCGGAAGCCCGGCCCTCCTAACGAGGGCCGCGGCGGGCGTCCGGGGGGAATCCGTCATATTCTGCCTCCCCGGTTCGCCCGAGGCCGTCAAGCTGGCAGTGGAGAGCCTGATAATTCCGGAGGCGGCGCATATAGTGGGTCATTTGAGGAGGGGCTAGGCCCTTCTGGGGCGCTGGCGCGCGGCGGCCCCGCAAAGGGATTTCAGGAACTCGACCTCCTCGGCATCGAACCCGAACCATTCCGCGAGGCCCCGGAAGGCCTTCGCATCGTTCCTGGCTATCTCGAGGATATAGGGCAGAACGCCCGAGCCGGCGGACGCCCTCGAGAGATGGCAGCGCCTCGCGATCCTGCCAAGGACCCTTTGCCTCATGGCCCTCTCCGATCTCGTCTTGGCCATCAGGGATATCCTCTCCGGGAACCTCATCGGGACCCATCCGGCTTTCGACCTCTCCTTTGCCATGGCGACACCAGCGGTCATTAGGTCGATTGCGTAGGAGATCAGGCCCCAGTTCTGCTCCCTTTTCGCGATATTGAAGAGCAGATCCGCCTTGGCCAATGCCTCCATGCCCTTGGCCAAATCGCCCGGGTCCGATAGCCAGAGCGGGGCGTTCTCGTAGATCCATTCGAAGAGCATCTCATGATCCACATCGGCCTCGTTCATGGCGATCTTCGCGGAGTGGCAGCTCTTCGCCGAGAATATGTTCTTTAGGACGTTGAATATCAGATCGGTCCGATCCCTCCGGGATGCCCTTTGGGCATCCTCCTTCGTTAACGCCCCGCCCGGGTATGAGAGCGTTTGCAAGTCCTTCAGCATGGCCCTGAGGTCTCCCTTGTTCCGCTCCGCCAATAGCTTCAGCGCCTCCGGATCGGCCCTTATGCCCTCCCTCTCGGCCACCCTTTTCAGGAACGGGGCCGCCTCCCTTATGCCGATCCTCTTGAACTCGATCAGCTCGCACTTCTGCCTTATCCTCCCGAGCTTTGGATCCCAAGCGTTATTGGCCGCGAGTATCACGGGGTAATTGGCCTTCGATAGGAGCTCATCGATGTAATCCATCGCGCCCGAATCCATCGAGGGGCTAATCCCATCGACCTCGTCGAGGAATACTATCCTCCCCTTGCCTAGTATGCTCGTACCGCTGGCGGCGCCCCCGACGATCCTCTCGAGCCTTCCCTTGGATCGATCGTCGCTCGCGTTCACCTCTATGAGGTCCAAGCCGAGCTCCCTCGCCAGGGCCTCGACGGCCACGGTCTTGCCGCTGCCGGGCGGGCCGTATATCAGGACCGCCCTCTTGGCCTTGGGATCCTTCCCCCATCTCCTAACCCATTCGACCAGCCGATCGATCGCCTCCCTGTTCCCGACTATCTCCGAAATTCGGGATGGCTTGTACTTCTCGTCCAATTGCTCGGCGGGCCGCATCCCATCAGCCCCTGGGCCTCGAGGATAGCGAAGCCAGCTTCGCGAGGAAGGCGCTCATCTGGACCTCGGGATCCCCCCCTTGGGAGATCCTGAAATCCGCCTCCCCGAGCATCTCGGCCAAGAGGAGCTTGTCCCTCTCCTGGAGCTCGCTCAGGAATATTTCGCCGTGGATCTGCCTTATGATATCCAGGGGCGAGAGGCCCTTCTCCAGGAGGAGGCCCCTCAGCCTCTTCCTGGATTCGGAGAAGTTCCCCTTAATCGCCAGCTCCAATATCTCCTTCGCATATCTTGGCTCTATCCGGCCGGCGAGGCGATAGATGGAATCCTCATCGATCTCCCCCTTGAGCGATGAGGCCGCTTGGAGGAGGTTTATCGCCTTCCTCAAATCCCCCTCGGAGATCCTCGCGATCGCGGCGAGGCCCCCATCCGTTATGCCCACGCCCTCCTTTTTGGCTATCCATCCCAAGAAGTCCTTCACCTCATCCTCCCCCAATGGGGAGAACCGGAAGATGGCGCAGCGGGATTGTATCGGCTCGATTATCTTGCTGGAATAATTGCAGCAGAGGA
>JAWCOP010000067.1:0-5147 GCA_038847005.1 Bathyarchaeia archaeon
GGCCCCGGCCGAGGCGACGAGCTCGCATAGGTCGAACGAGGGCTCCTCGTTCCCGAAGGGCGTCGTCGTGGTTATGGAGCCCAAGGGCGTCGTGGGAGATACTTGACCCCCGGTCATGCCGTAATTAAAGTTGTTGACGCATATGGTCGTCAGGCCCACGTTGCGCCTAGCGGCGTGGATCAAATGGTTCCCGCCTATTGAGGCGAGATCCCCATCACCGCCGTGGACTATGACCTTCAGCTCAGGCCTCGCGAGCTTTATGCCCGTAGCGAAGGCCAAGGGCCGGCCGTGGAGGGTATGCATGTTATCACCTATCCAATAGGCCCCGATCCGGCCGCTGCACCCTATCCCGCTGACCCAAACCACGCGATCCGGATCCAAGCCGAGCTCCTCTATCGCCTTGACCGTATAATGGAATATTTGCCCAGTGCCGCAACCCGCGCACCATACGTGCGGCAACCTCTCCTTCCTGAAATACTTCAGGGCCGGATGCTCCATCGCCGCCCCCATTTCAAGCAACCTCCCTTATCCTAGAGAGGATCTCCCAAGGGGTCGGCGGCTCAACGCCCGGGCTCGATATAAGGCTCGTGCGGGCATTGCAGGCGACCGACCTCTTCACCTCGCCGACGATCTGCCCGAGGTTCATCTCCACCGTTATGACCTCCTTGGCCCCGCCGCACAGGGCCCTGAGCCTTTCGTGATGGAAGGGCCAAACGGTTATGAGCCGTATGTATCCGGCCTTGATGCCCTCCCCCCTAGCCGCCTTCACAGCGCTCTTCGCCGACCTAGCCGGGGTTCCATAGGAGACGACGACCACGTCGGCATCGTCCAAGAAGGCCGTTTCGAATCTGGATATCGCATCGATATCCTTGAGTATCTTATTCGATAGCCTGCGGAGGAGCTTCCCGTGGAGCTCCCTATCGGTTATGGGATAGCCCATCCGGTTCCTGCTGAAGGCCGATACCGCGATCCTATATCCGTCCCCGAAGCGGGGCATTGGCGGTATGCCGGAATCGTCATCGAGTTGGTGGAAGTCTACGAATTTCCCCGGCGGGGCATCGGGCCTCTTCCTCTCCTTCAGCCGGAGCTCGCTCGGGTCGCGGAGGCGGACCTTATCCCTCATGTGGGCTACTATCTCCTCCGCCATTATGAGGCATGGGACTCTATAGGACTCCGAGAGGTTGAACGCCTCAGCGGCCAAATCGAACATCTCTTGGACCGACGCCGGCGCGAGGGCGATGATCTCGTGATCGCCGTGGGTCCCCCATCGCGCTTGCATCATGTCGCCCTGCTGGCCCTTCGTGGCGATCCCTTGGCCCGGCGCGCATCGCTGTATGTCAACGATCACGCATGGCGTTTCGGTTATGCAGGCATAGCCTATGCCCTCCTGCATAAGGCTGAAGCCGGGCCCCGAGGTGGCCGTCATGGCCTTCAGGCCGCCCCAAGAGGCCCCGATGACCATCGCTATGGATGCCAACTCGTCCTCCCCTTGGACGAATATCCCGCCGACCTGGGGGAGCCTCCAGCTCATGCGCTCCGAGATCTCGTTTGATGGCGTTATCGGGTAGCCGGCGAAGAACCTGCAACCGGCCGCTATGGCCCCTTCCACCAAGGCCTCGTTGCCTTGGAGGTAATCGAGGTCCTTCGGGATCTGCGATTGGGACATCCCTTTTCCACAGCCCCAACCCAAGGATTGGCTGTGTTAATTATCCTTTGTGGAAATTACTCCCCGTATATTTCCAAATCTCCATCATTTTGGGTCCATTGCTCGAAGGGAAGGCCCTCCTACTTCAAGCTATGTCAACGAAACCGTTTCTAAAAATTCCTCAAGGGCTCTGGCCCTCATCAGCAGCAATGAAACCCCAACCCCCTCCTCAATATCTACGAGGCCCAGCGTTTCGAGCCTCCCCAAGATCCCCTCCAAGGGAGGGGCCTCGGCCGGCACGATGCCCCGCTCCTCGTAGACCATCCCATAATAATCCCGAACGGTCTCGAGGGGCGCGTAGACCGCCTCCTCCATGGTCCTCAGGGCCCTCGCGATGGCCAATAGGGCGAGCTTCTCCTCATCGGAGAGCGCGAGTAGATCCTCATGGCCGATCCTCGGGTCGATCTTCTCCTGCGCCTCCCTGATATGCTCGGGGAGGATCCTCTTAGAGCCCTCCCTATCGGCCACTAGCCCGGCCGTTAGGAGGAGCTGTATCGCATAGCGGGCGTCCCCGCCACCTAGGAGGGAGGAGTTCTTGGATATGAACCCTATCGCCTCGGCGCTCACGCTCCCGGCCGTGAATGCCCATTCCACCCTATCGCTGAGTATATCGAATATCTCCGATCGCCCATAGGGCTTGAAGCCCAAGGCCTCGTCCGGCCTGATCTTACTCAATACCTGCGGCCTTAGCCCCCCGAGGAATCCGGTATCCCTAGTTATCAATATCATGCTAACCCGCTGGGGGATCTCGGCCGTCTCGGATGCCCTCGTCAAGGCGTAAAGGATGTCGTCCCCGATGCCCGCTAGGAGATAATCCACCTCATCCAAGGTCAGGAGGAGGATCTCGTCGTTATCCTCCAAGTGGCCGAAGAGGGCGCGCAAATATTCGGTGGGCCCATAGCCCCTCAGCGGCAAACCCGGGACGGTTTGCCGGATTATCTCTTGGACGAGCCCGAACGCGCTCCTCTCGAATCTGCAATTGATGTGCGCGTATTTGAACTCGACCCCCATCCCCTTGGAGATTTTCGATAGGATTTCCCCCGCCTTCTTTGCGGTGACCGTTTTCCCGGTCCCGGTCGGCCCATGGATCAAAACCTTCCTCCAAGCGTGCGGATGCTCTAAGAAGGGCCTGAACGCCTCCACGATCGCTCCCAGCTCCGATTCCCTATGCGGCAATCTCTCTGGCACGTAATCGACGCTCAGCTTCTCGATCCCGCCCTCCTTAAAGATAGTGCCCCTCCGCGAAGGAGCCATCCCCAGATCGATTATGGATCCCATCGGCCGATTATATAATAAAGCCCTGCATTCCCGCGGGGAGGCTTGGCCCGGTTCCCGCCTCAGCGCTCGGCATCCAAAGGGCCGATGCGAAGGGGCCTAGCCCTGATCCCGAAGACGCTCTCTATGGCTTTGGCGAGAACCCAATCATACGCTCCTCCGTGGACCGTAAGCACGAGGTCCGGGGAGGATTCCTCGACATATCTCATGAGGGATCCGAAATCGGCGTGGTCGCTTAAAGGGAATGCCTCCATTCCAAATCCCCCGATATCGCCCCATCCCGAAACCAGAGCGGGTTTATGCCTCCCCGTGGGCTTGAATTTGGCCCTCTTGGGCATCAGGAGTATATGATCGGAGCGATCCAGCCCCTCCTCCCCCAAGCCCTTCGCTTCGAAGAACTCGAGGGGGAACCCATACGCCTTATAGATCCTAGAAAATTTCGCGATCTTATCGTGGACCACGACCGGGATCTTAGTATACCTATTGAATATGCTTATGAGCTCTTGGGAGTTTCCTAGGCCATCCGCATATAGGACGGGAACGAAGCCCTTCCGAATGGTCCGGATGGACCACTCCACCATGGCGTTTATTATGGTCTCCCTGGAGGGGCGGGCGTGGGAGGGATGCCCATAGGTCGCCTCTATGAGGAGTATATCGCACGATATCGGCTCGGCGGCCCGCGATACTAATGTATCCTCGAGGTTGAGGTCCCCCGTGTAGACCACGGCATAATCGCTCGACCTGAGCTCATATTGCACCGAGCCGAGTATATGCCCGGCGTTATGCGCTTCGATGCGGAAGCCCCCGACCTCCAGCGATTGGCCAACCTCGATCCGGGTCCATCTGGAAATATTTCCTCCCGAAACCTTCATGAATTCGAGGGTCGCCTCGGTAGAGGCTTTCGTCAACCCATTGAACCCGAAGGCCTTGGAGTGGTCCCAATGCGCATGGGTAACGAGGGCCATTTGGGAGCGGGGCATCTTGGAGGAATCCATGGCAATCGAAACTCCTTCGCCTTCCACATATATGCCATCCTCATAGCGGATTCTCAAACCGATCCCGCCATTGCCCTCGGATCGATTTGATTGGAGCCGATCATAATATAAATGGCGCGCAGAAAAGCCCTTCAAGAAGGGGGGCTCGAAGCCGCATGAGGGGCGAGCCCATAATAGCCATCAGGAACCTGCGGAAGGCGTTCCCGATCGAGGGCGGGGAAATAGTCGCCATCGACGGGCTATCATTCGATGTCAAGGAGGGTTGGATAACGGCCTTGGTCGGCCCGAACGGCTGCGGGAAGACCACCCTGCTGAGGATCTTGGCCGGTTTGGAGGAGCCCACGGGGGGGACCGTGGAGATGGATGGCAGACCCATACGCGGGCCCGGCGCGGATAGGGGGATGATATTCCAAGAGTTCGCGCTATTCCCTTGGAGGACGGTCATCGGGAACGTGAAGTTCGGGCTCGAGGTCAGGGGAATTCCAAAGGAAGAGGGCGAGGCCGCCGCGAGGAGGTTCATCGAATTGGTGGGCTTAAAGGGCTTCGAGGAGCGATACCCGCACGAGCTCTCCTCAGGGATGAGGCAGAAAGTTGCCTTCGCGAGGGCCCTCGTGAACGACCCAAGGGTCGTCCTGATGGATGAGCCCTTCGCATCCCTCGATGCCCAGACCAGGAACTTGATGCAAGAGGAGCTACTCAGGATATGGGGGGCGACCGGGAAGACTATACTCTTCGTGACGCATTCGGTCGATGAGGCCATATTCTTATCAGATGAGGTGATAGTGCTGACACAAAGGCCGGCTAGGGTCAAGAAGATTTTTAGCATAGATTTGCCCAGGCCGAGGGATAGGACCGGCCTCCGGTTCAACGAATTGAGGAGGCTTATATTGAGGGAGCTGTCCGAGGAGCTCAGAGTAGCGCATGGAATGGCCGATTAAGGAGGGCGCGTTGCCCAAAATGGATTTCCCGGAGGGGATAAGATGGCGTTGCAAAAGGTGCGGGATGTGCTGCGGCGATACGGGCGATCGCGAAAGGAGGATATTGGCGATGGAATATGAGGTGGATTCGATCTCGAGGTTCACGGGCTTGGAAGCGGATGCCTTTTCCTATCCAACCTGGAGGGGGATTTATACGCACACCATAAGGAAGGTCAATGGGGCTTGCGTCTTCCT
>JAWCOP010000068.1:0-5084 GCA_038847005.1 Bathyarchaeia archaeon
TCGATGGCCTAACGTTTGATAGGGACTATTGGCTTGAAATCAATGTCAGCGGCCAAAAGCTCGAGCCGCGCCAACGCCTTGCGGCCGCTCCGTATGCGCTTGCGATGCCGGGCATCGCGAGCGTCATCGAGAACACTATGGCCATCAGGATGATCGCTAGGGCCATGCTGAGCGCGATCTCCCCCTTGGCCGTTTCGAGCGATATTGCCGTCGTCAGGACCCTGGTAGCGTACCTTATGTTCCCGCCTATCATCAGCGCGATCCCGAGCTCCGAGATGGCCCTGTTGAAGGCCGCTAGGATCGCCAGAGCGATGCCCCCCGAGGCCTCCCTTATGATCGCCAAGGCCGTTTGAAGGCCCGATGCGCCCAAGGTCTTGGCCAGATCCTTCAGCTCCGCGTCGACGGATTCCAGCGCGCCGCTCGAGAAGCTGACAACTATGGGGGAGATCAGGATCGATTGGCCCAGTATGATGCCCCATGGGGTATATAGGAGCTGGAGGGCCCCGAGCGGCCCGCTCCTCGATAGGAGCAGGTAAAGGAATAGGCCAAGGGCGACGGTCGGGATCCCGAGCATGGCGTTGAAGAAGCTCCTGATCCCCCTCCTGCCCGGGAATTTGAAGAGCCCGAGGAGCGCCCCAATGGGCAAGCTCCAAGCGCAGGATAGCAGGGTCGCGGAGCCAGATGTGTAAAGCGATAAGGCCGTTATTGAGAGGACCTCGGGATCCCCGCTCAGGATCAGGCCGAGCGCTTGGTGGAGCGCTTCGACGATCCCTTCGAACATCCCGCTCACCGTACAGGATCCTCCATTCGCCTTTGGAGCGAGGGCGCCCCGATGGCCCCGAGCGGGCGGATGGCCTGATAAAGGCTCCCCGCTCGATACCTATGCTCGGGCGGGCACTCCTCGCCATCGAAATACGCCACCTCTTCGATCCACCTCGCCAACTCCGGATCCCGCCGCTCCTTGAGCAATTTGGCGCAGGGATGGAAGAGCGGCCTGCCGAACGAATCGATCCCGAACCGCTCGAGGATCCCCTGCCCCTCCTCCGAGACTAGGAATCCGATGAACTCCATGGCGGCTTCGAAGTTGACGGCCCCCGCCCTCTTGGGGTTCGTGGCCATGGCGCTGTAAACGTTGAGCAACTCCTTCCCCGCCTCCACCATTATCTCGAGGCCTATCGTCCCCCTATCGCGATTCATCAAATACGTCCCGAGGTCCGCCAAGGTATAGGCCCCCCTCTCATCGGCCATCCTGAGGGTGGCCGTCATCCCGCTGCCCGCCTCGAGGTACCACCCCCTCCCCCTCAAAACATCCACATCAAAACCGGCGGCCCTCCAAATCGCCACCTCCTTGGCATGGGTGCCCGAATCATCCCCCCGCGAGATCCATAGGGCCATCCCCCTCTCCCCCGCCTCCCCGATCTTTTTGAAAGCATCCAAGGGGGATAGGCCCCTCACCTTCGCCGGATCCCCCTTGGGCCCAACGAGCGCGAAGAAGTTGTACGCCACGATCTTTCTATTCACCCCATACCCCTCCCTCAGGAACTCCAGCTCCCTTTCCGGATCGTGCGCGAGCACCATATCCGCATCCCCCCTCATGGCCGTCTTCATGGCCAACCCGGTCCCCTGCGAAATGAAGGCCACATCGATCGAGGGGCGCATCTTCTCGAACCCCGCCTCCAATGAATCCAAAATCCCCGTTTCGTAAAGGCTGGTCGTCGTCGCTACTATCAAGGTCCGCCTCGCGCCCCGCTGGGAGAGGTGGACATGGGTGCCTATGCCGGTGGCGATGGCGATCGCTAGGAGGGCGGCCATCAGGAGCGGCTTTGCGCGCATCCGCACTTTCATTCGCTCAACCATCCCCGCGCCCCTCGTTATATATGGAGAAATATTTCGCGACCGCAATGCATTTATAAACATGGTGGGGAACGCAGCATGCCCTTGATCCGGAAGGGGAAGGCGCTAACGCCATCCTTCAAGCTCTGGCTTGGGAGGGGCCGATCGCATGTACTCGGGAAGGGCGGGGCCTCCCTCCTAAGGGCCATCCAAGAATGCGGCTCGATAACGAAGGCATCGAAACGGGTTGGCGTATCCTATAAATACGCATGGGATAGGCTCTCGGAGATCGGAAGGGCATTAGGCCAACCCGTCCTCAGGACCAAGAGGGGCGGGAGGGGAGGAGGGGGCGCTGAGCTGACGGAGGCGGCCCTCCGGCTCTTGAGGTCCTACGAGAGGACCGAGCGGTACCTGAGCAGGGCCTTGAGGGATGGCGAACTTTGGGAGGCGGTAGGTTTGAGGATAAGCGCGAGGAATCGCCTCAAGGGGGTTGTCGAAGAAATAGAGAAGGATTCGATCGCGTCCAAGATCAAGATAAGGATCCGGGCGCCAGCCGTGATAACGGCCGTTATAACAAGGGAGGCCGCGGAGGAGCTGGGCATCGGGCCCGGGGATGAGGTAGAGGCCGTGATAAAGGCGACGGAGGTTATGATCGCTAAGGATTGAGGGATCGATCGGCCCTCGCCCTTGAGGCACAATCCAACTCTTCAAAAAAAGTTTGGGGTTTGAGGGAAGGGGAGGCTGCCTCGCTTCACGCCGTTTCTATAGTCAGCTTTATCTTCGCGCCCTTCTTGGCGTCCTCCGAAACCGTTATGTCCCTCTTCTCCCTCTCCGTGAAGGATAGTATGTCGTTGAGGCAGACCTTGTCCCCCTTCTTTATATCCTTATTCAACTCAAGGGTGATCTCCCCGATCTTCGCCAAGGAGCTCACCCCCTTTTAGCCTATCGAGGCCTCGTTATGACGGCAGGTTTTTGTTTTTCGAAGAGAACCCCAATAAAAATTTTTCTCATGGGGTTTTTGGCCAGCCGTAATGGGGATCCTCTAAAGGGCGCGCTGACTCTCGAAGCTCAGCGCAGCCTAATCTCGCTCTTCAGCCCGCTCCCAGTTAAGACGATCACGGTCCTATCGCTCTTCGACGCCCTCCCGGACTCGAGCCGCTTCTTGTAGGCGGCATAGGCCACGGCGGAGCTCGGCTCTACGAAGAACCCCTTCTTGGCGAGCTCAACGAATGCCTCGAATATCTGGCCCTCGCCGACGATCTCAGCATCCCCGCCCGCATCCCTTAATCCCTCCGCCATCAGGTCCAGGAGCGGCGGGCTCGTCCCTATCAGGGCATCGGCGATCGAATCTACCTTGCTAGGCGGGACGTACTTCAGGCCCTTGAGGAGGTGGTAAAGCGGGGAGACCTGCTCCGTTTGGCAAGCCACCACCTCCGGGAGTTCATCGATGAGGCCCGACTCCTCCAAATGCCTCAGGCCATCCAAGACGCCCAATAGCAAGGTACCGGCGGACGTGGGCAGGTAGATGCCATCCGGTAGCTCCCAGCGGAATTGCTCCGCCAGCTCATAGGCGAGGCTCCTGATCCCATCCCTGAAGAGGGGGTGGTATATATGGCCGACGTAGATCTTGCCGGGCTCGGGCCTTTGGGCCTCGGAGGCGACGCGCTCCCTGCTGCCAGAAACCCTTATGACCTCGGCCCCATGGGCCCTCGCCTGTTCCACCTTTCGGCCCGAGGCCCCCTCGGGGACGTAGATCCTCGCCCTCAGGCCCGCTCGGGCGGCGTAGGCGGCGATCGAGGCGCCGGCGTTCCCGGAGGAGTCCTCGGATATATATCCCCCGGATCCCCTCAATATGGGCCCTAGGGCCGATATGAGCACGGTGGAACCCCTATCCTTGAAGGAGCCGGTCGGGTTCAAATGGTCGAGCTTCAGGAATAGGCCATTCGAGAGCTCCACCAATGGCGTCCAACCCTCGCCCAAGGTGACGATCTCCCTTTCGTTCACGTAGGGGAAGAAGCTCGAGTATCGCCATAGGCTCCTCTCCCCGGCCCCGATCCGATCCTTCCTGAAGCCCGACAAGGGCTTGACCCTGAGCGGGGAGCCGCATTGGCATTTGAAATCCAGCAGGCTCCGGGCCTCCCGGCCGCACCTCGAGCATTCTATTGCGTATTCCATGCGTTTCAATTGGGCATCAACTCCCCTTTAACGATTCTCCGGAAGCGAGCTGGCGCGTCAGAGGATCCTCCTACCGGCATCCTCGGTTATCAAGAAGCCGGGCAACTTGGCCTCGAGCTCCCGCTTGAAATCATCCGACCCCAACGCCGAAAGGAACTCCTTGACCGAACCCTTCCCCATCCTGTTCGCCGGTATTAGGAAATCGTACTCCTCCTCGGCCAGCGGTATGAAATCCAATCCATGCGCCTCCGCCGCCGGCCTTATGCCAACGCCCGCATCCGCCATGCCCCTCGCCACGGCCGATGCGACGGCCGAATGGGTATTGACCTCGAAGCTCCACCCCTTGACCCGCGCCCTCAGGGCCTCGATATCGATGCCAACCCTCTCGGATAGGTTCTTGATCCACGACTCTATCAACAGCCTGGTCCCGGATCCGGCGTTCCTGTTCACGAACCTCAAGCCCTTGTGGATTATATCCTCGAATCCCCGAACCCCGTGGGGGTTCCCCCTCCCAAGGATCAATCCCTGCTGGCGCCTATAGCCCCTCACCAAGATCGCCCGCCCAACGAGGCCATATCGCTCCAAGAACGGGACGTTATAGCGCATCGTTCCCTTATCCAACAGGTGAATGCCCGCTATGTCGGCCCCCCCGTCCCTTACGGCTTGGATCCCCCCCAAGGAGCCCACGTTTATCACCTTCGCGATCAAGTTGGGATCCCGCTTGCGAACGATCCCGAGCAGGATATCGACCCCAATGCAGTGGCTCCCTATGAAGACCAAATCGGCGGGCTTGTAGTCCCTTCCGAAGAGCTCGACCTCGACCTCCTCGCCCTCCTCCAAGAACTCCTGATCCTCGGGGATCTCCACGAACCCATCCGCCATCGAGAAGGAGGTTATCGCCCCAGACCCCTTCAGGATCGGATACGCCAAAACTTCCCCCGATTCGGACTTGATCAAGTGGACCGGTAGGAACTCCGCCCTCCCCTTGGCGGAGGCGATCCTCCTCGCCACCTTGGCCCTTTGGCGAATGCCCTCGGCCTCGCCGCCCAAGCCGGCCATGGATCTGATGACGGGGG
>JAWCOP010000069.1:0-5020 GCA_038847005.1 Bathyarchaeia archaeon
CCGCACGTCGTCGTGCTGGTTTTGACCATAGGCGAACCAAAGGGCCTCGTAGAGCTCCTCCGCGCCCCTCCCCAATATATCGGCCGCCCTCGCGCTCCCCTCCGATAGGATCCCCGCGGGCCCCTCTCTTAGGGCTATGCCCCTAAGTAGCTTTTCCGCGAACTCTTTGCTTCCGATCCTCCCGAGGGGGAGGCCGATCGAATCGTCCCTGATCAAGCCCCGATCCCTCATCCTCTCCAACCAAGGGATCATGCTAACCAGCTCGAAGCAGTCAACGCCGAGGTCGTTCGCCATCAAGGTCGTATGGAAGAAGGCCCGATCCCCCTCCTCGGATCCATCGCCGTGATAATCGTACGCATAATCCCTGTAAAACCATCCATCGCATTTCTCGGACCCGCTCCCGACCCCGGGCACCGAGCAGAAGCCGTCGCAGGCGGCGGGGCAGGAGTGGCAGGAGAAGTAGCGCCTCCTATATTTGGAGAAGAAGGGCAGAAGGCGCCTATCGGGCAATGCCCTAGTCCAACCCAGCCCCCCGCCCCCTCCCCCCATTGGATGGGGGACCATTAGGGACTTGGCGTATTCGCAAACCTTCAAGAACCTCTTGGGATCGGCCACCCTAACATCACCAGTTCCCCATACGGCTATGGCCTTGAGGTTCTTCGATCCCATGACGCCGCCGAAGCCGCTATGGCCCGATGCCCTCCCCGTTTGCGTTTGTATTGTGGCGATCCGGCTCAGGTTCTCGCCGGCGGGCCCTATGCAAAGCGTTTTGACCTCCCGGTCCAGCTGATGGGATATCTCGCGCTGCGTCGCGAAGGTCCCCCTCCCCCAAAGATCCGTTGCCCTCCGGACCTCCACTTCCCCATTCAGCACCGATATGTAAACGGGCTCTTCGGCCCTCCCCTCGACCACCAAGCCATCGTAGCCCGCGTACTTGAGCTCCGGCCCCCAATCCCCGCCCACGGAGGACCTAGTGGAATGCTCGATCGGATGGAGGCTGGGTGACTTCGATCCGACTACGATCTTCGCGGAGCAAGGGGCCATAGTCCCGGTCAGCGGGCCCGTCATGAATATCAGCTTGTTTCTAGGATCGAAGGGCCCCACCTCGGGAGGGACCTCGTTCCACAGGATTCTCGCGACTATCCCGACGCCACCTACGTAATCCCTAGAGTACTTCCCAGTATCCTCGGTCCAAACTTTCTCGGAGGATAAATCGACCCTCAGGATCCTCCCAACCCATCCGAAGGAGCCGCTCAAGCCCCCCTCACCTTTATCGCGCCTTGCGGGCACCATTTGGCGCAAAGGGCCTCCCCTAGGCATAGATCGCATTTGACGCATACCCCCTTCGCTTCGTCGTAGAAGATGGCCCCGTAGGGGCAGGCGTCCATGCAGGTCTTACATCCGGTGCACTTTGAGCTATTTATCAAGACGGCCCCGTCCGCCGCGATCGAAATGGCCCCCTCCGTGCCGCACGCCTCGTAGCAGGGCGGCGGTTGGCAGCCCCTGCAGATGATGATGGAGACGTCGCCGCTGAAGACATCCTTGCGAACCGCCAAGAGTCCCCTCTTAGGATTAAAGGCACCAGAATGGGAGATGGAACAGATGAGCTCGCAAATGCTACATCCTATGCAACGATCGGCCTCAACGAGCATCATGGCTTCGGACAAAGGATGCCACCTCCGGCGGAGGTTTTCGGACGCCGGCCGAGGGCCCAGCATATGGTCGACTTGCACAGCAGTAGATCATGAACCTTCCTTCTAACCAGCTTCCAATTTTAAAGGGTTTTGGCATGCCCTTCGATTATCAAAATTGGTTTAAGGCTTAAATCCTTCAGGGGCTCGAATCCATCCCGATCGAGGGATGAAGCAAACCATCCTCGCCCCGGCCCTGTTGCTCCTATTTTTGTCCTCATTCCCCATGGGATCGAAGATCGCCTCAGCACAAACCTGGCATGGGATCTGGTCCGCCCCGATGGAGCTGACGGCTGAGGGCGATCAATTCGACCCGAGGGCGGCCGTGGGCGCCAATGGAACGTTCTCCATAGCTTGGTGGGGATCGGGCCAAGCGCAGGGCATATTCTACTTGGAGAGGGCACCGGACGGCGCATGGAGGCCCAAGGAGGCCGTGGCCCAAGGCGGCGGCCAATACGCGCCCGATTTGGCCTTGGGGCCCGATGGATCCATTCACATAGCTTGGTTCGGAGACGCGGGCGGCGGAGCGACTCAGATCCGCTACGCTTGGCGGCCCCCCGGGGGCCCTTG
This sequence comes from Bathyarchaeia archaeon, assembly GCA_038847005.1. Classification (GTDB taxonomy): domain Archaea; phylum Thermoproteota; class Bathyarchaeia; order 40CM-2-53-6; family CALIRQ01; genus CALIRQ01. The sequence continues at coordinate 2,262 of JAWCOP010000069.1, forward strand.
GAAGGGGCCGGAGCAGATAACTAAGGGCTCGTATAACCAGCGATATCCGAGGCTGGCCATCGGGCCCGATGGATCCATCCATGCCGTTTGGATAGGGACATCGGCCTCCAGCCCCCTGAAGGATCAGGTCTTCTATTCCAAATGGAGGCCGGGCGGGGGGATTGGGGAGCCCCTGCCCCTCACCGCCGAGGAGTTCGAACAGGGCAGGGCAGATGTGGCAGTGGCCCCGGACGGATCGGTCCACGTGGTTTGGAGCGGCCGATCCGCATCGAGCCCCGTGGATGAGCAGATCAGGTATAGGCGAATTGCCCCGGATGGGAAATGGTCCGAGGTTTTGGAGCTGACCAGCGGGGCGGGATCGAAAAGGGATCCTAGAATCCTCGCCGATCCCGAGGGGCGCATTCATATGGTCTGGAGCGGCGGAGGGATTTGGTACGCCAGCGGCAGGGGGGGCGCATTCGGAGCGGCGGAGCAGGTCACGGACGAGCCCGGCGCCAGCCTCCCGACCTTGGCAGTTTCCAGCTCCGGAAGGGTCCACGTCGCTTGGATGGCCCCGGGCTCGTTGAAGGGGAGGGCTAGGGATCCAAGGGGGGGATGGGGTCCCTTGGAGGCTATCTCGCAGGGCGAGGGCCTCCAATGGTCCCCATGCTTGGCCATAAGCCCTTGGGGGACGTTGCATCTCGTATGGCACGGCGCCTCGAGGGCCTCCAAGGAGTATAGGATCAGGTATTCCTTCTCGGCGATAGGGGATTTCGAGCTCCGGGCGGAGCCCAGCTCATTGAGGATCGAGGCCGGCGGCGGGGGAGAGATCAAGGTCGTGGCAGTGGCCCTGAGGGGCTTCTCGGCCCCCATCCATCTGAAGATCCAAGGGGTTCCGGCGGGCCTCTCCATGAAGCACGAGGCGATCCTGAAGCCCAATGCCACCTCCTCGATCGCGATATTCGCCCCGGAGGCGATCAAGCAATGGGCCGGGAACCTCTCCATAACGGGCTTCTCGGAAGGCCTCACTAGGACGGCCTCCTTGAGGCTGGAGATAGGGCCCAAGGGGGGATGGCAACTTCCTTTCGCGATGCCCTCCTCCCCTTGGGCATGGGCTACGCTGGCGATCCTTTTGATGGCGGCCATATTCGCGTATATGAGGGCGCAGAGGAGGAAGCGAAGGGCTAGGCTATACTATAGGAGGATCTGATACCATATCGGATTGATCGGGGTGCCTCGAGAATCCGATCGGTTTGAGTCAAGCTTATTTATAGGCGATGGGTATAGCATTGCTGGGGAACCGCGTTGTCGTATGCCCCCTATCGCCAATTCGTGCGAGCCCCCCAGCCCTCGGGCCAAACTCCGCCATTTGGCTATTATCTCATCCGCCAGGGCCCGCCTCAGCCCTTCGTATATCAACCGCCGCCCCAAATATTCTGGCAAATCCCGAGTCCCGAGATCTATTATCAGCCTCCCCCGAGGGTCGTAGAGATCCCGAGGCCGCCCGAGCGGATCATCTACCAGCCCCCACCGGTCATTATGATGCGCCCGTCGCCCCCCTTGAGGGCCTACGTCTACGATTGCCCGCCCTATAGGATAGGCTAAGTCCCGATGGCATCGGCCCCTTATTGGGATCGGGGCCGGATTGGGTGGAGGGGTAAATTGGCCATATCGGCTAAAAGGGAGAGGGCTGAGGAGCTCCTATCGATCTTGGAGAGGGAGTATCCGAACGCGAGGGTAGCGCTGAATTACAGCAACCCGCTCGAGCTATTGATCGCGACGATGCTCTCGGCCCAATGCACCGACGAGAGGGTGAACAAGGTCACGAAGGAGCTGTTCAAGAAGTATAGGACCGCTGAGGATTATGCGAACGCCGACCTCTCGGAACTGGAGGCGATGATAAGGCCGACGGGGTTCTATAGGGCCAAGGCGAGGAACCTGAAGAAGGCTGCGAGGATCCTAGTGGAGAGGTTCGGCTCGAAGGTCCCGAAGGAGATGGGCGCGTTGCTCGAGTTGCCGGGCGTGGCGAGGAAGACCGCGAACATAGTCTTGGCAAATGCCTACGGGGTCGTGGAGGGGATCGCCGTGGATACCCACGTGAGGAGGCTATCGAGGAGGCTGGGGTTGACGAAGGAGGAGGATCAGGATGCGATAGAGAGGGATTTGATGGCGATAGTGCCCAAGGAATATTGGAACAGGATAACCTATCTCCTGATGGAGCATGGGAGGAGGGTTTGCAAGGCGAGGAAGCCCGCTTGCAATGCCTGCGCGGTGAGCAAGCTCTGCCCCTCGGCCTTCAAAGTCAAATGAAGGCGATTCGGATGGGCTTGGAGGAGTATAGGAGGAAGAGGGACTTCCGGAGGACCCCGGAGCCGAGCGGGGAGGGAAGCCCGAGGCGGGGCCCGGGCAGGATCTATGTCATACAAAAGCATCACGCGTCGCACCTCCACTACGACCTAAGGCTGGAGAGGGATGGGGTCCTCAAGAGCTGGGCCATACCGAAGGAGCCCCCGGATAGGCCCGGGGTTAGGAGGCTCGCCGTTCAAACGGAGGATCACCCGATCGAATACGCGGATTTCGAGGGGATCATACCCGAGGGGATGTACGGCGCCGGGAGGGTGGAGATATGGGATAGGGGGACCTACGAGCCGATCGAGGAGGGCGAGGGGAAATGGGTATTCCGCATAAACGGCGAGAGGCTGAGGGGTGAGTATTGCCTCGTCAGGTTCAGGCCGGAGGCGGGCGATAAGAATTGGTTGTTCTTCAAGAAGAAGGGCTGA
>JAWCOP010000070.1:0-4980 GCA_038847005.1 Bathyarchaeia archaeon
GGGGGGCGTGAGGAGGATCCTATTCAAGCCGAGCCGGAGGATCGTTTGGATCGTAAAGGGGAGGGGCGGCGAATATCAGGTCATCCCGGAGGCGCCCTTTTGCGATTGCAACGATTTCTATTTCAGGGTGATCGGCGGGGAGAAGTCCATCTGCTACCACATATTGGCCCAAGCAATCTCGGAGGCGCTGGGGCTCTTCGAGGAGGTCGAATTGGGGGATGGGGAGTACGAGGGGATCGTCGGTAGGCACCTGCCAAGGCCCGGCCCCCGAGAGGAAGGTTTTTAATAGGTGTGGGCCCGCCACTAGGCGAAAAAGAGGGCGCGGTCGAATTGTCGGCCGATGAGCTATATAGCCTGATCCAGATATTATTGGTCCTGACGGCCTTCATCGCCATGATCCTCGCATTCATGGAGCTGGGTTATGAGGGAGGGGAAAGCTAGCCGGATTCGGCGAGCCCGTGGGGCCCTCGGCCGCCGGGATCGGCTAAGCGGGTGGCTCGGCCTTGGCATCCGGACGAGTTTTGGATCTCTTGAGGGGCAAGGGGATAGAGGGGCTGAGCGAGATCCAATCGCTCTCCTTCCCCGAGGTCCTCAGCGGTAGCAACGTCCTCCTGATATCCCCCACGGGATCGGGCAAGACCTACGCGGCCCTCCTCCCCGTGCTGGAGCTCTTCCTAAAGGCCAAGTCCGAGGGGCGGACCGAGGGCATCTCCATCCTCTACATAACCCCCCTGAGGGCCCTCAACAGGGATCTGCTGAGGAGGGTTGGGGAGCTGGCGGAGGCCTTGGAGATGGGGGTCAGCGTTAGGCACGGGGATACTTCCAAATGGGTTAGGCGGAGCCAAGCGCGCAGCCCGCCCGATATGCTCATAACAACGCCGGAAACCCTACAGGCCATCCTGCCCGGCAGGGTCATGCGGAGGCATTTGAAGGGCGTCAAATGGGTCATAATCGACGAGGCCCATGAATTGGCCGGAGATAAGAGGGGCGTCCAGCTCTCCATGGCCCTGGAGAGATTGGCGAGGCTGGCCGGGGAGTTCCAAAGGATCGGGCTATCGGCGACCGTTGGGGACGCGGAAACGATAGCGAGATTCTTCATCGGCCCCTCCAGGCCCTTCAAGATAATCAGGTCATCGGATCTCAGGGGGCTCGAGATCTCCATAAAGTACCTCTCGCCGAGCCGGGATGATGAGGGGCTCGCCGATAGGCTCGGGATCTCGCCCGGCGCCGTAGCCAGGGCCCGGGAGGTAATAGAGATCATCAAGGCGCATAGATCCACGATAGTGTTCACGAATACGAGGGAGCACGCGGAAGCCCTAGGGGCCCAGATCAAGATCCTTGAGCCGAACCTCCCAGTGGCGGTTCATCATGGATCGTTGTCGAGGGAGCTGAGGGAGGAGGTCGAGGGGGCGTTCCTCAGGGGCGACTTGAGGGCCATAATATGCACCTCATCGATGGAGCTCGGCATAGACGTGGGGAGCGTCGACTTCGTTGTCCAATACCTTTCGCCGAGGCAGGCCTCGAAGCTGGCCCAGAGGGTGGGGAGGAGCGAGCATAGGATCGGGGGCGTCGCGAGGGGATGCATCCTCTCGAACTGGGTCGACGATCTATTGGAATCGATCATCCTGAGGAGGAGGGCTATGGATGGGGAGTTCGAAAGGACGAGGATCCACGAGAGGGCCTTGGATGTCCTCGCCCATCAAGTCGTTGGGATCCTATTGGATTCGGACGCCATGGGTTTGGAGGAGTGCCTCGAGCTACTCAGGAGAGCCTATCCGTTCAGGAATCTTAGCTTGGAGGATTTGGTTGCCGTCGTAGATATGCTGGCGAAGGAGGGGATCCTGCGGGCATCCGATTCCAAGATCCGGGCGAGATATCCGAGGGCCTTCAGATATTATTACGAGAACCTCTCCATGATACCGGATGCCAAGCGATACGTCGTATACGACTTCTTCAGGAGGAAGAGGATAGGGACGCTGGATCAGGAGTTCGTGGCGCGCAGGTGCGAGCCCGGTTCGGAGTTCATAATGCATGGATCCACTTGGAGGGTGATCCGGGTGGACGATGGGGAGGGGGTGGTCGAGGTGGAGGGGATCCCCCCGAGCTTGAGCGCGATCCCGAGCTGGGAGGGGGAGATGATCCCGGTTGAGCATGAGGTGGCCAAGGAGGTGGGGAGGCTTAGGGAGGAGGTGCTTCAAGGGGATGGATCCCGGCTGGCGGAGCTCGATGGGGCCGCGAGGGGGGAGGTCATGGAGTTCCTCAAGGGGCATGCCGCCAAGTTCCCCCTCCCGACCGATCGGAGGGCCTTCATCGAGCAATATGAGAACTGCATAATATTGCATGCATGCCTCGGGACCTTGGCCAACGAGGCCATCGGGATGGGGCTGGCGGCCCTCCTGAGCTCCAAGTACGGCTTCAGGGTCCTTCATCAATCGGATCCGTATAGGGTGGTCCTGATCGGGCCGGCCAAGATGAGCCCGGAGGAGGTCCATAACGAGCTTATGGGATTGAGTCCGGATTCCTTCTCGGAGATCGTTGACAGATGCTTGGAGGAAACGGACCTCTTGGCTTGGACGCTTTGGCATGTGGCCAAGCGCTTCGGGGCCGTGGGGAGGGATGCCGAATACAGCGCCAGCAGGGCCAAGCTAATCGCCAAGGCCCTTAAGGGCACCGCGATCGAGGAGGAGGCTAAGCGGGAGATATACACGGAGAGGATCGACGTGGAAAGGGCGGAGGAGTTCTTGGAAAGGGTGAGGAAGGGGGAGATCCTCCTAGATTTCGTTCACCAAACCGGCCCGGCGCCCTCCCCCCTCGCCGCGCCGCTCTTGGATAAGATACTGCCTAGGGATTTCCTCATGCCCCAAGTCCCGGCCGACTCCCTCTTGGATATAGTCAAGGATAGGATCCTCTCGACCAAGGTCAAGCTCGTTTGTATGTTCAAGGGCGATTGGGAGGGGATAAGGGTGGTCGGGGATTTGCCCGAGAGGATAAAATGCCCCTCATGCGGCTCAACGTTGATAGCGCTGACGAGCCCGAGGGATGAGGTACTCGCGAAGGCCGTTAGGAAGAGAATCAGGGGATCCAAGCTATCCCCCGAGGAGGGGGCGGCCCTCAAGAGCGCTTGGCTCAGCGCGAGCTTGATACAGGCGTCGGGGAAGAAGGCCGCGATCATACTCAGCGGCCACGGCATAGGCCCGACGACGGCCTCGAGGATCATCAGGAAGCTCTTCAGGAGCGAGGCCGAGATGTACGCGGAGATAATAAAGGCGGAGAGGCTCTATGCCAGGACGAGGGCCTTTTGGGGATGATCGCTCCCCTTTAGGCTTTAATAGGATCGGGGCATCGATCCGATGGGGGTTCGGATCCATGAAGGCTGGGATGGGATCTTCGGGAGAGGCCGTTTTGAGGAGGGCCGCGGAGGCCCTCGAAAGGAGGGGGTTCAAGGCCTTCGTGGCGAGGGATCGCGGGGAGGCCTTGGGAAAGGTGTTAGAGCTAATCCCAGAAGGGGCAAAGGTGGGGATAGGCGGATCGCTCACCGTGAGGGAGGTTGGGATACCTGAGGCCTTGGAGGCGAAGGGCTGCAGAATAGTACAGCATTGGATCCCCGGGATATCCCCGGAGAGGGATATGGCCTTGAGGAGGGAGGCTCTCACGACCGACTTCTACCTTACGGGCGCCAACGCCATAACCGAGGATGGGCTTATAGTCAACGTGGATGCCGTCGGGAACCGGACATCGGCGATGGCCTTCGGGCCATCAAACGTGATAATAGTGGCGGGGCTGAATAAGATAGCGAAGGACCTCGAGGGGGCGATCGAGCGGATACGCAACGTCGCGGCGCCATTGAACGCCTCGAGGCTGAAGAGGAATGTTCCCTGCGCCAAGGAGGGGAAATGCGTGGACGTGAAGGAGGGGTGCGATTCGCCGGAGAGGATATGCAGGATCGTGACAATATTCGAGCGGAGGCCCGCGAGGACGAACGTCTTCGTCGTCCTCATCGGGGAGGCACTGGGTTGCTAGGCATGGGCCTTGGGTGATCGCGGCGGTTTGCTGAGGGATATAGTGAAGCGCATACTCGATGCGAGGAAGGATCTGACGGAGGGGGATTTGATCAAGTTAATAGAGGAGACGAAGGCCGAGGCGAGGGGCCTCCTCTCGGACGAGGGGGCGGCTAGGCTCGTTGCCCAGCGCCTATCCGTCAGCCTCGGGGACGGGGGCATCAGGAGGGTCAGGATAAAGGACTTGGTAAGCGGGCTGAGGGACGTCTCCATGGAGGGGGATGTGATCGGGCTCTCCCCGCCTAGGGATTTCAAGAGGAAGGATGGCTCCGCGGGCAGGTTATTGAGCCTGATACTCGCCGATGAAAGCGGTCAGATAAGGTGCAACGTGTGGAATCCCCCGGGGGATTTGATCAAGGACTTGGAAGCCCTTCGGGGTTCCAAGGTTAGGGTCGAGCATGGGTATACCAAGGTCGGCTTGGATGGGAACTTGGAGCTCCATTGCGGGAACGGGGGGCGATTGGAGGTCTTATCGAGGCCCGAGGCCCCGGGGCGGGCGATCGAGGGCCAATTCAAGAGCATCGGGAGGATCTCGAACGAGGATAGGGTCGTGAGCGTGATAGGGATTGTGAAGGGGGAGCCAAGGAGCACCTCCTTCAAGAGGGATGGGGGGGAGGGATTGGTGCTAAGGGCCCTGATAACCGACGGCAGCGGGACCATGCCATTGGTCCTTTGGAACGATTTGGCCGAGGGGTTGAGGGATAAGATAAGGGATGGCGTCGGGGTCGAGGTCATCGGGGCCAAGGTGAGGAAGGGGTTGGGCGGGCTCGAGCTCCATTTGGACTACGGGGAGGGCGTTAGGGTGTTGGAGGAGGTCCCACTATCGCTCAAGGAATCCGCCTCCAAGGCTTATAGGGTTAACGAGCTGAGGGGGGGCATGAGGGGGGTTGACATAGCGCTAAGGGTGGCGAGGAAGGGGGAG
>JAWCOP010000071.1:0-4967 GCA_038847005.1 Bathyarchaeia archaeon
CGCCGCCGCGAGCGTGCTCCTGAAGGGATCCCATAGCCTATACTCCGCGGGGCCCACCCGGATCAACCTCTCCCCGTAGACCGAAATGCCCGGGGAGAGGTTCTTGGTCGCCAGCCTCTCGGATCCATCCTCAAGCCTTACGAGATAAACGCCTTCGAACCTTTCGTGCGGGCGCGCTCCTATCCCTTGCACGGCCGATCCTCGCGGGCGGGGACGCGTATTTCCGCCTTATCTCCTCGATCCTCCTATTCAATCCTTCCTTGAGGGCTTCCCCAATGGGCTCCCCCCCGAAGGCATCCAGCCTAGCGGCTATCGAGAGCTTCCCGGCCAAGGCCCTAGCGATCTTCCCCCTTTGCCACCTCGGGGATTCGTGGATCGGGCCGTATTGGAATATGACCCCATGCTTCGGCGGCCTCGATCCGGTCCGGAGGGATCTGAAGAGGGCCTTCTCGGCGCCTAGGACTTGGATCGTGCTCGCCGGCATCTTGGCCAAGCTCTCGAGGCCGCCCGCCAGCGATATGAGCCTAGCCGATAGGGATGGCCCAGCTATGGCGCAAAGGTTCGGCGCGATCTCGGGCATGATCCCATCCAAATATCCGGCCATCCTATCCCTTAGCTTGAACGCCTCCAGCAGGGCGGCGGCGAAGTCCCTTATTCGCTCCAGATCCTCCTCCCCTATATCCGATCCAATAGAATTTTTAGCGAGCCCATCCAACCTCCTCGCCCTATCCTCCGGGAGGCCCCTTTCGACGAGCCTTTCAAACCCGAAGTTCTCCCTTCGCCCGAGGTCGTGGACGAGCTTAGCGTAGGTTTCGTGCTTCTCCACCTCCTTATCCAGCTCAGGGAAATGCAGCCCGAACCATTCCCTCAGCCTCCCGGAGAAGAGGTTTATCGTCTTGTCGAGGTCGTCCATGGCCCTAACGATCTGGATCGCATAGGCATCGCGCCTCATGCCCGCCAATGCGAGCGATGCCTTGGCCATCTCCAGCATGACCTCCCGCGCGAAGCTCGAGTAGCCAGCCTCATCCGGGAATAGCCCAAGCTCAACGGCCATGGCCGGTAACCTCGCCTTGAAGGCCTCTAGGGCCTTGGATCTGGCCTCGGCCCTAGCCGCCACGCCCAGGGCCCTCCTAGCGGCTTCGGCCAAGGGCTCGCCCTCGAAAACCATCGCCTCGAAGCCGCTCCTCCTAAGCCCCTCGAGGAACCTCCTCAGCGGCCCCTCCAACCTCCCCTCCCCAGCCCCCCGCAGGATCTCAGAAACCGCCTTGGGATCCTTGGGGAACCCCTCCCGGGCTATGACGTTGCCCTCCCCATCGATCGCGAAGACCCCGACCGGGGTCAGCGAGATTATGCACTCCATCCCAAGCACCGATGCTCCGATCCATTTATCCCGAGATCTAAAATATAAGGGCCGAGTTTAGAAGCCCCAAGGCTGATCGAGGCGTGGCGCCGTGGAGCTCTCCTCGGAGAGCGCTGGGTTGAGGCTCAAATCCCCCCTCCTGCTCTCCTCGGGCATCCTCGGACTGGATTGGAGGCTCATGAGGAGGGCGCTCGATTCCGGCGCCGCCGCCGTGGTTACGAAATCGCTGACGCTTGCCCCGAGGAGGGGCTTCCCGAATCCCACATTAGTTGAGGTTAAATGCGGGCTCCTAAACGCCATGGGGATGCCGAACCCGGGCATCAAGGAGTTCTCCCCCGAGATAGGGAGGCTGAAGGGACTGGGGGCGATCGTGATAGCCAGCATCGCGGGCGAATCCCCAAGGGATTATGCCGAGGCGGCCGGGCTGGCGGAGGAGGCGGGGGCGGACGCGATAGAGGCGAACGTTTCATGCCCCCACGTCGGCGGCGTGGCCGAGATAGGCCAAGACCCGGGCGCTTTGAAGGGCGTCGTGGCCGAGATGAGGGGAGCGCTGAGGGTCCCGCTCATAGTTAAGCTATCGCCAAACGTCACCGATATAGGCGGAATGGCCAAGGCCGCGGAGGATGCGGGCGCCGATGCCATATCGGCCATAAATACCGTCAAGGGGTTGGCCATAGATATATACGCCAAGAGGCCCGTCCTATCCGCGGGGGCGGGCGGGCTATCAGGTCCGGCCATAAAGCCGATAGCCCTCCGATGCGTCTACGAGATCAGGAGGGCCGTGGATCTGCCGATAATAGGGTGCGGCGGGATATTGGATTGGGCCGATGCGGTCGAGTTCCTGATGGCCGGGGCCAACGCGCTGGGGATCGGATCCGCCATATATTATAGGGATCTTTCGGTCTTCGGGGAGATATTGGAGGGCATTGAGCGGTTCATGCGGGAGAACGGATATCGGAGCGTGAAGGAGCTCATCGGGCTGGCCCATCGGGCTTAATCGCCGGGCGCGGCCGCTGGTCCCATGAGCCATCTTAATTCGCAAAACCATTAGGGCCTAGTAAGGCCTAGCCTCCCCCTTCCCCGCTTTGCCGTAAGGCCTTTCCAGGGCTCTCGAAAGCTCTAGGCCACCTCCTGTATATCGCGTATAGGATCGCCAATTGAATCGGTATGATCGCCAAGGCTCTCACCAAGATTATCGCGAAGGCCGATTCGAATGAGGGGAAGAAGCCCATTTGCCAAGATATGGCGGCGGCCACGGCATAGCCAACGATCGTGGCCAACGCGCTCAGCCACTTGAGCCTCCGGGCCAACAACCCCACCAAGAAGTAAGCCGAGGAAAAGGCCGGGACGTCTATCAGGGGGATCTTGGCCGGGAGGCCCGCGAGGATTCCGATCACGATCCCCCCGATCGGCCCCGAGAGCGCCGCCCCGACGATGCCCGGAAGCCCCCTCAAGTCTATCACGAAGGGCCCGCCGATAGGTATCGCCAGCTGCATCGCCCTCAGGAGGAAGGCCAATCCTCCGAAAACGGCGCAATAGGCCAGCTGCCTTGAGGAGAGCGATACCCCCATCTCCGCCAAGCCCCAGGGTTGGGATAGGGGGAATTGGTTTAGTTTTTAAAAATTGCGGGCGCCTTCCCCACTCGCGCTAAGCGGCGCGATGGGCCAGCTCGTTCGACGCCGATGCGCCCTCGAACCTCTTCAATACGAATTTGGTATTCGTTCCGACGATTCCCTTGACCTCCCTTATGGATTCCAAGCATTCGTTCAATTCGGCCATCGATCCCGCGATCAATTCAACCTCTATATCGTAATCCCCGCTCACCTCGTAAACCTTTAGGACGCCCTTGATCGCCCCGATCTTCCTCGCGACGCTCGATGTATATACATTGGATTCGCATTTCACGGAGATGAGCGCCTCGATCGACTCGGGTATCACGGGCTTGAGCCTCCTCCCGGATGCCCTCTCCGCCAGCTCCAAGAGGTCCGCATCCCTATACTTGGTAACGGTCGGCCTGCTCTTTATGGCCTCGAGGATCTTCGATATCTGCTCCTCGCTCAGCCTCACCCCCAGCCGCTCCAGCCTCGCCCTTATGACGTTCTTCCCCGCGTATTTGTCAACGACCAGCTCCCTAGTCCTAGCGATCAGCTCCGGGGGGAAGCCCTCGTAGATGGAGGGGTTGATTATAACGGCGGCAGTATGGACCCCGGCCTTATGCGAGAAGGCGTTATCGCCGACCAGCGGGGCGTGGGGTGGCAAGAAGATGCCGCTATGGCGCTCGACGAGCATAGAGAGGGGCTTGAGGCCGCTCAATTTCACCGTATCGATCCCGTAATGGACCTTCAGGGCGGCGGCCACCTCTTGGAGGGGGGCTATGCCGGCCCTCTCGCCGAGGCCGTTGACGGTCACGTCGATTATCTTGGCCCCTCCCTCCATCGCCGCGAGGGAATTGGCGACGGCCATACCGAGGTCGTTATGGCAGTGGGTTTCGAAAACCGCATCCAAGGATTTGCCGAGATCCTCGTAAAGGGCCTTGATCCTCCCCGGCGTCATGATGCCCACCGTATCCGCTATGCTGAGCCTATCCGCTCCCGCTTCCAAGGCGGATTTGAAGAGCTCCTTCAGGAAGGCGGGATCGGCCCTAGTCCCGTCCTCGGCGGTGAACCTGACCTTCAGGCCATGATCCTTCGCGTATTTGACCGTTTCATAGGCCAATTCCAAGGCGCGCTCCCTGCTGATCCGCAATTGTTGCTTGAGCCTCGTATCGGTGGCCCCCAAGAATATGCCAACGCTATCGACCCCGCAATCGATCACCTCCTGTATATCCGGTATCGAGGCCCTAGCGTGCCCCATGACCTCCGCCGCGAGGCCGAGCCCGCTTATCTTTATCATCGCCTCCTTCACATCCCTCGATACGACCGGGTTCCCGGATTCTATTATATCGACGCCTATCTCATCGAGCCTCTGGGCTATCTCCAGCTTCTGCTCGATCGAGAAGGAAACCCCCGGCGTTTGCTCCCCCTCCCTCAGGGTGGAATCCAATATCATTACTTTTTTCTCCATATGGCCGCGCCTTCTCTTGCAAAATTCGTACTGAAATATAAATATTTCGTAATTTTTATTTGAAAATCGTAAGAATGATTTAGGATTTGCGCAGGGAAGGCCTATGCCGAACCGAGCCGGCGGCCCGGAGCCGTTCGGCCTATACGATCTCTATCGATTCCGGGCGGATCTCCATCAAGGAGCCATCCGGGGATAGGGAGAAGAGGGCGTATTCGAGGGTTTTGGAATCGACGACCATCGAAACTATATAGGGGGAGAACTGCGCCAATCTGAAGTGCGTTTGGAGATCGACGTCCGACATGAATACGCCTTGGCCCACATGGGAATGATACCAACCCACTATCCGCCCTTGGATGTGGCCCGATATTATCCCGTCGGCCACCCTCGCCAGGAACTCCGAGGGGAGGACGGATCGATATCTCCAATCCCCGTTCGAATCCCCGCGTATCGCGCTCGTTATCCAAAGCGTGTTGCCATGCAACCATCCCATCAAAAGGCCTATCCGCTCGAAGGGAGCTTTCACGTGATCGAATATGGTCGCGAG